>NZ_RCOD01000041.1:2334-134374 GCF_004307505.1 Pseudomonas sp. Sample_11 | reverse complement strand
GGCAGCAGGATCAGCGTCTTGATGCTGACGCGGATCTTCGCCGGGCCGATCAGGCGATTGAGGATCGGCAGGACGAAAGCGGCGGTTTTGCCGCTACCGGTTTGCGCCGTCACCCGCAGATCACGCCCCTGGAGCGCCAGCGGAATGGCCGCGGCTTGCACTGGCGTTGGCTCGACAAATTTCAGCTCGGCCACGGCTTTGAGCAGGCGTTCGTGCAGGGCGAATTGGGAAAACACGGGTGCTACCTCGAAGATATGCAAAAAAACAGCTGCATAGGTTACCGGTTTCGAGCGCTCAGGCCGAGTTTCTTTGTGCAAACGCCGACAATCAGTGGTTTTTTTGTTGCCCGATTTGTCACTCGCTGCAATACACAGCGTCTTAAATGCTCTAATCGGCCCTCGCGTCTTACAGAAGAAACGTTTCGCTTATGGATATCAAACAGCTCTGGCTCAAAGCCCAAGGCCTCTGGGGCACGCTCGAAGAGCACCCACTTCTGCAATCGGGACTGGCGCTGCTGGTGCTGCTGGTCATTGCGCTGGTGCTAGGACGGGTGGCGCGTTACCTGATCCTGCACGCCAGCCGCATGCTCGGCCGCCAACCGGCGCTGCACTGGATCAACGATTTTCGCCACAACAAGGTGTTTCAACGACTGGCGCAGATGACGCCGTCGCTGGTGATCCAGTTCGGCCTGCACCTGGTGCCGGAGCTGAGCAAAACCGCGATGAATTTTCTCGGCAACGTCGCCCTGGCGTTCACCATCCTGTTCCTGCTGCTGGCGGTCAGCGCCCTGCTCAACGCCCTGCTCGACATCTACGCGCGCACCGAGCATGCGCGTACACGCTCGATCAAAGGCTACGTCCAGCTAGCGAAAATGGTTTTGTACGTGTTCGGCGCGATCATCATCGTCGCCACCCTGATCGACCGCTCGCCGCTGTTGCTGCTGTCGGGTCTGGGTGCGATGTCGGCGGTGATTCTGTTGGTCTACAAGGACACGCTGCTGTCGTTCGTCGCCAGCGTGCAGCTGACCAGCAACGACATGCTGCGCGTCGGCGACTGGATCGAAATGCCACAAGTCGGCGCCGATGGCGACGTGGTCGACATCACGTTGCACACCGTCAAAGTGCAGAATTTCGACAAAACCATCGTCTCGATCCCGACCTGGCGGCTGATGTCCGAGTCGTTCAAGAACTGGCGCGGCATGCAGCAGTCCGGCGGTCGGCGGATCAAACGCAGCCTGTTCATCGATGCCAGCGGCGTGCGCTTCATCCGCGACGACGAGGAAGAAAAGCTCTCCCAGGTGCACCTGCTGACCGACTATATGGGCCGCAAGAAGGCCGAGCTCAAGGCCTGGAACGAAGCGCAGGGCAATGTCGCGGCCATGTCAGCCAACCGCCGGCGCATGACCAACATCGGCACCTTCCGCGCCTATGCGCTGGCGTATCTGAAGAGTCACCCGGAAATTCAGCCGAACATGACCTGCATGGTCCGGCAGATGCAGACCACCGCGCAGGGCATTCCGCTGGAAATCTACTGCTTCACCCGCACCACGGTGTGGGCCGATTACGAGCGGATTCAGGGGGATATTTTCGATTACCTGCTGGCGGTGTTGCCGGAGTTCGGGCTGAGCCTGTATCAACAGCCGAGTGGCGGGGATTTGCGCGCAGGCTTGCTGCCGGCGGTGTTGGGCTCGGCGAGTATTCCGGAGCCGGAAAAACACCTGATGTAACCCACAAATCACATGTAGGAGCTGCCGAAGGCTCGGGCCGCGTTCGGACGATCTTTTGACTTTTAAGATCAAAAGATCGCAGCCTTCGGCAGCTCCTACACGGGTTACGCAGTGCGTTTAATGCCCAACCGGCTGATCCACACCGCTGCCAGAATCACACCCCCGCCAAGGAACAATCTCCCCAGTTCCTCATGCTGATTCCAGATCAGCAGATTCAACAACAATCCCACCGGCACATGCAGGTTGTTCATCACCGCCAGGGTGCCGCCGTTGACCATGCACGCGCCCTTGTTCCACCAGTACAGACCCAGCGCCGTCGACACCAGTCCGAGAAACAGCAACACCGCCCATTGCAGCGGTGCTTCCGGCAGGAAGTTCGACTTGCCGAACAACAGGAACGCCGGCAGCACCACCGCCAGTGCGCCCAGGTAGAAATAACCGAAGCGGCGGTAATGCGGCAGATCGCTCGGATGCTTCGCCACCAGATGCTTGTACAACACTTGCCCGGCGGCATAAGTGAAGTTGGCCAGTTGCAGCAGCAGAAAGCCCATGAAAAAGTCGGGACTGATGCTGTCGAAGCGAATCACCGCCGCACCGCCCACGGCCACCAGCGCAGCAACCAATGCCCACGGGTTGAAGCGGCGGTTCAGCGCGTCTTCGATCAACGTCACGTGCAGCGGCGTGAGAATGGTGAACAGCAACACCTCCGGCACCGTCAGCACGCGGAAGCTCAGGTATAGGCAGACGTAAGTCACACCGAACTGCAACGCGCCGATCAGCAACATGCCACGCATGAACGCCGGCTCCACCGAACGCCAGCGCGTCAACGGTATAAACACCAGCCCCGCCAGCACCACACGCACCAGCACCGCGAAGTAACTGTCGACATGCCCGGCCAGGTATTCGCCGATCAGACTGAAGGAAAACGCCTGGATCAGCGTCACAAAAAGTAGATAGCCCATGCTCGCCTCGAAAATCGAATGGCGGCGACGATAGCGGTTTTTACTTTCTGGAACCAACACAAATCCCCATGTAGGAGCTGCCGCAGGCTGCGATCTTTTGATCTTGTTTTTTTAAAATCAAAAGATCGCAGCCTGCGGCAGCTCCTACAGAGGGATTGTTTGAAGCAGAAAATATCGCAGACAAAAAAAAGCCCGATCTCGCTAAAGCGTTCAATCGGGCTACAGCACTCAGGAGCAGAAGTGCAAAGGGAGGTTCGATGCGCGTGGAACCTTGAAGGGGTTGCGCCAGGTCACTAGACCATCCAGCGATTATCTGGCGATTAACCGATCAAGCGACCTGAGACAGTTTGGCGTTGGCCTGATTCAGGCCCTTCTCCTGGAGGTCACCGCCCAGGTTCATGCCCTCGGCATGGATAAAGGTCACGTCGTTGATCCCGATGAAACCCATCACCTGCCGCAGGTACGGTTCCTGATGATCCGCAGGACCACCGGCATACACACCACCGCGAGCAGTCAGGACAAAGGCGCGCTTGCCGTTGAGCAGACCTTGCGGACCGGTTTCGGTGTACTTGAAGGTCACCCCGGCGCGCAGCACATGGTCAAGCCAGGCCTTGAGCGTGCTCGGGATCGCAAAGTTGTACATCGGTGCCGCCAGCACCAGCACGTCGGCGGCAAGCAGCTCATCAGTCAATAGGTTGGAGCGGTCCAGCGACGCCTGTTCGCTGTCGTTGCGCTGTTCGGCGGGCTTCATCCAGCCACCGAGCAAGTTGGCGTCCAGATGCGGCACCGGGTTCGCGGCGAGGTCACGAACGGTGATCTGATCGGCAGGGTGCGCGGCTTTCCACTGAGCGATGAAGGTCTGGGTCAGTTGACGGGAAACCGAGTCTTGCTGGCGGGCACTGCTTTCGATGATCAGAACGCGGGACATGGTGTGTAGCCTCCATCCGAGATTGTTGTAAGTCGATGGAGTGAAGGTTAAACAGAGTCGAATCGATGAAAAAGCGCAAATATCCGCTGTAATCCATCGATAAATTCGTTTATAAGCTAAATCCATATCCCCTGTGGGAGCGAGTCTGCTCGCGAAAGCGGAATGTCAGTCACATCATCTCTGGATGACACTCCGTCTTCGCGAGCAGGCTCGCTCCCACAGGGAAATAGCGTTATTTCGGGGTGCAGGTCAGTTTGATGCGCAGCTTGATGATCTCGCGGGTGAACTTGGCCGTAGCGTTTTTATGCTTGCCCGCCGGCACATCGATGCTGCGCGTGCGTGGTGCTTCCGGGCCGTTGCTGAACACCGCACGGCAGGTCGCATCGACGTCACCGTAATTGGCCACGCGGATCGAGCCGATGTCGTTGTCCGTGTCGTAAGTCTCGTAATCGATCTTCATGCCGTTGAGATCCTTTTGCACGTCGATCGGATAGGCAAACGCGGTCAACGGCAGTAGCGCCAGCACCACACAACAGAATTTTTTCATTCGGCAGTCTCCATGAGGGACGGCCAGCTTAGGACAAGAGGAGCTATTGATGAAAGCGCCCCGCGTGACCCTTGATCAATGGCGAACGTTGCAGGCCGTGGTCGACCACGGCGGATTCGCCCAGGCCGCCGAGGCCCTGCACCGTTCGCAATCGTCGGTCAGCTACACCGTCGCCCGCATGCAGGATCAGCTCGGCGTGCCGTTGCTGCGCATCGACGGGCGCAAAGCTGTGCTCACCGAAGCCGGCGGCGTTTTGCTGCGCCGTTCGCGGCAATTGGTCAAACAGGCCAGCCAACTCGAAGACCTCGCCCATCACATGGAGCAAGGCTGGGAAGCGGAAGTGCGGCTGGTGGTCGATGCGGCCTACCCGAGCGCGCGGATCGTCCGCGCCCTGACCGCGTTCATGCCGCAGAGTCGCGGCTGCCGCGTGCGTCTGCGCGAGGAAGTGTTGTCGGGCGTCGAGGAAGTGCTGCTCGAAGGCGTGGCGGATCTGGCCATCACCGGCCTGAGCATTCCGGGCTACCTGGGTGCGGAATTGAGCGATGTCGAGTTCGTCGCCGTTGCCCACCCTGATCACCCGCTGCATCGGCTCAACCGCGAGCTGAGCTTTCAGGATCTGGAAACCCAGATGCAAGTGGTGATCCGCGACTCCGGCCGCCAGCAGCCGCGCGATGTCGGCTGGCTCGGCGCCGAGCAGCGCTGGACCGTCGGCAGCCTCGCCACCGCCGCGACCTTTGTCAGCAGCGGCCTGGGCTTTGCCTGGCTACCGCGGCACATGATCGACCGGGAATTGAAGGATGGTTCGCTCAAGCTGCTACCGTTGGACCGAGGCGGCAGCCGCAATTCGAGTTTCTATCTGTATTCGAACAAGGACAAACCCTTGGGCCCGGCCACGCAAATCCTCATCGAACTGCTGCGCACCTTCGACACCTTGCCGCTGGACGCACCGTTCGCCGCCCCCGAACAAGCCTGACACGGAGTTCACCGATGGCGTATTTCGAGCACGAAGGTTGCAACCTGCACTACGAGGAATATGGCCACGGTGCGCCATTGCTGCTGGTTCACGGGCTCGGCTCGAGCACCCTGGACTGGGAAATGCAGATCCCCGCGCTGGCCGCGCACTACCGGGTGATCGTCCCGGACATTCGCGGCCACGGGCGCTCGGACAAACCCCGCGAGCACTACAGCATCGCCGGGTTCAGCGCGGATCTGCTGGCCTTGATCGAACACCTGCGCCTCAGTCCGGTGCACTACGTCGGGCTGTCGATGGGCGGGATGATCGGTTTTCAGCTGGCTGTCGATCAGCCGCAAGCGCTCAAGAGCCTGACCATCGTCAACAGCGCGCCACAGGTCAAATTGCGCACCCGCGACGACTACTGGCAGTGGTTCAAACGCTGGAGCCTGATGCGCCTGCTCAGCCTGGAAACCATCGGCAAAGCCCTCGGCAGCAAACTTTTCCCCAAGCCGGAACAGGCCGATCTGCGACGGAAAATGGCCGAACGCTGGGCAAAAAACGACAAACGTGCTTATCTCGCCAGCTTCGATGCGATCGTGGGCTGGGGCGTTCAGGAACGACTTTCCCGGGTGTCCTGTCCAACGCTCGTCATCAGCGCCGATCGTGACTACACACCGGTGGCGTTAAAGGAAACCTATGTAAAACTGCTGCCGGATGCGCGGCTGGTGGTCATTGACGACTCGCGCCATGCCACCCCGCTCGATCAACCCGAACGCTTCAATCACACGCTGCTGGATTTTCTCGCCACAGCCGACCTTCACTCTCAGGATCACTGACCCATGCTGAAAAAACTCGCCCTCGCCGCCGGCTCCGTACTGTTTGCCGCCAACCTGATGGCTGCTACCCCGGCCAAGGCGCCCCACGTGCTGCTGGACACCACCAACGGCCAGATCGAAATCGAACTGGACCCGGTCAAGGCACCGATCAGCACGAAGAACTTCCTTGAATACGTCGACAGCGGCTTCTACAACAACACCATTTTCCACCGCGTGATCCCGGGTTTCATGGCTCAGGGCGGCGGCTTCACCCAGCAGATGCAACAGAAAGAAACCAAGGCGCCGATCAAGAACGAAGCCAGCAATGGCCTGCACAACGTTCGCGGCACCCTGTCGATGGCGCGTACTTCCAACCCTGATTCGGCGACCAGCCAGTTCTTCATCAACGTTGCCGACAACGCATTCCTCGACCCGGGTCGCGACGCCGGTTACGCGGTGTTCGCCAAAGTGGTCAAGGGCATGGACGTCGTGGACATCATCGTCAACTCGCAGACCACCACCAAACAAGGCATGCAGAACGTGCCTGTCGACCCTGTGATCATCAAGTCGGCCAAGCGCATCGACTGAGTTTCGCCGGGCATATCGAGCGGCGTGGGGGCTGAGCCTGCGCCGCTCGCACTGATAAAAGGAGAGCCCGGATTCCGGGCGGTTATCTGATGCTCTATCGCCGTTTCGAACAACTGATCGATATCTTCCGCGACGCCCCGACGGCGTCCCCGCCGGACCGCGTCTGGCCCTTCTACGTCTATTACCTGAAGCAGGTCTGGCCGAGTTTCGCTGCCCTGCTCGTCATCGGCCTGTTTGCCTCGTTGATCGAAGTAGCGTTGTTCAGCTACCTGAGCCGCATCATCGATCTGGCGCAAGGCACGCCCAACCCGAATTTCTTCAGCGACCACGCCCTCGAATTGACCTGGATGCTGGTGGTCGCTCTGGTGCTGCGACCGATCTTCTTTGCCCTGCACGACCTGCTGGTGCATCAGACCCTGAGCCCGGGCATGACCAGCATGATCCGCTGGCAGAACCACAGCTACGTGCTCAAGCAGAGCCTGAATTTCTTCCAGAACGACTTCGCCGGGCGCATCGCCCAGCGCATCATGCAGACCGGCAACTCGCTGCGCGATTCTGCCGTGCAAGCGGTCGACGCGCTGTGGCACGTGGTGATCTATGCGATCAGCTCGCTGGTGCTGTTCGCCGAGGCCGACTGGCGCCTGATGATCCCGTTGCTGACCTGGATCGTCGCTTACATCGGCGCGCTGTATTACTTCGTGCCACGGGTGAAGGAGCGCTCGGTGGAAGCCTCTGACGCGCGCTCGAAACTGATGGGGCGCATCGTCGATGGCTACACCAACATCGCCACGCTGAAATTGTTTGCCCACACCAACTTCGAACAGCACTACGCCAAGGAAGCCATCGAAGAACAGACCGTCAAAGCGCAAATGGCCGGTCGCGTGGTGACCAGCATGGACGTGGCGATCACTACCATGAACGGCCTGCTGATCGTCGGCACCACCGCGCTGGCGTTGTGGCTGTGGACGCAGTCGCTGATCAGCGTCGGCGCGATTGCCCTGGCCACCGGCCTGGTGATTCGTATCGTCAACATGTCCGGCTGGATCATGTGGGTGGTCACCGGCATTTTCGAAAACATCGGCATGGTCCAGGACGGTCTGCGCACCATCTCGCAACCGGTCAGCGTCACCGACCGCGAGCAGGCCAAACCGCTGGCCGTGGCCTCGGGCGAAGTGCGTTTCGAGCACGTGGATTTTCACTACGGCAAGAAGAGAGGCATCATCGGCGACCTCAATCTGACAATAAAACCGGGGGAGAAAATCGGCTTGATCGGCCCGTCCGGCGCCGGCAAATCGACCCTGGTCAACCTGTTGCTGCGCCTGTATGACGTCGAGGGCGGGCGCATCCTGATCGATGGGCAGAACATTGCCGAAGTCGGCCAGGAAAGCCTGCGCGCGCGGATCGGCATGATCACGCAGGACACCTCGCTGCTGCACCGTTCGATCCGCGACAACTTGCTCTACGGCAAACCGGATGCGACCGATGCCGAGCTGTGGGAGGCCGTGCACAAGGCTCGCGCCGATGAGTTCATTCCACTGCTGTCCGACGCTGAAGGCCGCAGCGGTTTCGATGCGCATGTCGGCGAGCGCGGGGTGAAATTGTCGGGCGGTCAGCGCCAGCGCATCGCGATTGCGCGGGTGCTGCTCAAGGACGCGCCGATCCTGATCATGGACGAAGCGACCTCGGCACTGGATTCGGAAGTCGAAGCAGCGATTCAGGAAAGCCTCGAGACCTTGATGCAGGGCAAAACCGTGATCGCCATCGCCCACCGTCTCTCGACCATCGCGCGCATGGACCGTCTGGTGGTGCTGGAAAACGGCAAGATCGCCGAGAGCGGTACCCACGCCGAACTGCTCGCCCATCGTGGTCTGTATGCGCGGTTGTGGGCGCACCAGACCGGAGGCTTTGTCGGCATCGACTGATCGCGCGATATGATCGTTCCCACGCTCCGCGTGGGAATGCCTCAAGGGACGCTCCGCGTCCAGTGACGCGGAGCGTCACGGCCTGCATTCCCACGCAGAGCGTGGGAACGATCATGGTCAGGTTTGGCGATAGGGCAACGCGGTGCGGGCCTCTTCGGCATAGGCCAGAACCCCGGCGCGCTCTTGCTGGAGGAAATCCTTCACCGCCGCTTTCAGCCCCGGATGGCGCAGGTAATGCCAGGAATGGGTGATCACCGGTTCGAAGCCGCGAATCAACTTGTGCTCGCCCTGTGCCCCGGCATCGAAACGCTGGATGCCTTGGGCAATCGCGTAATCCATGCCCTGGTAGAAACACGTCTCGAAATGCAGCCGATCAAACTCGGCCAGGCAGCCCCAATAACGCCCGTAGAAACTGTCGCCACCGACCAGGCTGAACGCCATCGCCACCGGCCGTGAGCCCTGTTTGGCCAAGACCACGCGAATCGCTTCGGGCATGCGTTCAGCCAGCAGACTGAAGAACTCGCGCGTCAGATATGGCGCCTGACGCCGCACCGCGTAGGTGTTGGCATAGCAGGCGTACACGAAATCCCACTGCGCCTCGCCCAGCTCACGCCCCTCCAACCACTCGAACTCAAAGCCCTGCCCCGCCACCTGCTCGCGTTCCTTGCGCATCTGCTTGCGCTTGCGAGAGCTGAGGGCGTCGAGGAAGTCCTGAAAGTCGCGGTACTCACGGTTCTGCCAGTGATATTGACAGCCGATACGCTGCAGCCAGCCCGGTTGCTCGGCCATCGCCGCATCGGTAAACGGATCGGTGAAGTTGATGTGCGCGCTGGACAGTTCTTCGATCTGCAAATAGCCCGGCAGGCTTTTCAGCAGTTCGAAACCGTCCTCCACTGTTGCCGCCAGCAAGCGCGGACCGCTGACCGGACTGAACGGCACGGCGGTCAACAGTTTGGGGTAGTAATCGATGCCGGCACGCGCGCAGGCATCGGCCCAGCCGTGATCGAAGACGTACTCGCCGTAGGAGTGCCACTTGCGATAACTGGGCAGTGCGGCGATCAGTCGATCATCTTCGATGTGCAGCAAATGCTCCGGCTGCCAGCCTGTATGCGGGCCGACACTGCCGCTGTCTTCCAGCGCGCTGAGGAAGGCGTGACGCAGGAACGGCTGGTTGTCCGGCACCAGCGCATCCCAGCTTGCCGGGGCGATTTCTGACAGGTCTTGCAGGCGTTGCAACGGCATTCACTGGCACTCCACAGCTTGGCGACAAAGCCCGGCGAGTATCGCTGATCGCGACCCCGTTGCACACGCTCAATCGGCCGACAGCGCTCTAACTCGATAGTTCACGCCTGATCCGCATCGTCATCAACCTGCCATCACTGTGCCACCGCCCTGTCATAAACCATCGCGATACTGGCGCCTGTTTTTAGAGCGCCGGGTTCTAACCCGGACACAGTTTTCCGGCCTTCAGGCCGGTTGTGCCCAGGATGGTTCAGCCATCCCCTTCATCTTCGGAGATTGCTATGCGTCTTGCTTCCACGAAAACTGCAGCGGCCCTGTGCGGCGGCTTGTTGCTGGCCATGAGCGTTCCGGCCAGTGCTGCAGTCGACGCCAAACTGCTCGACATGCTCAAGGCCAACGGGTCGATTTCCCAGGCGCAGTACATCGAGCTGCAAACAGAACTGGCCAAGGATCAGAAGGCTCAGCAAATCGCCCAACAGGCGCAGCAGGAAACCAACGAACAAGTGGCGGCGGTCGCGAAGAAGACCAACGAACAGAGCCTGTTCGATCAGAAACTGGCCTGGGCGGCCAAGACCCAGTTCAAGGGCGACGTACGTATCCGTCAGGAAACCATCAAGATCGACGGCGAGCCGAACAACGGCGGCCGCGACAAGGACCGCCAGCGCATCCGTGCGCGTCTGGGCGCCTATACCGAGATCAACCCGCAAGTCGACACAGGTATCCGTATCGCCACCGGCGGCGGTGACGACGCGCGCTCGACCAACCAGGATCAGGACAACTACTTCGACAAGAAGCAGATCTGGCTCGACCTCGGCTACATCGACTATCACCCGGATCAGATCAAGAACCTGCACGTGATCGGCGGCAAGATGCTGCAACCATGGGTAAGCATGGGCGACGTGATCTGGGACAGCGACATCAACCCGGAAGGTCTGGCCGTTACTTACAAATACCCACTGGGCGGCAGCGCCGAACTGTTCGGCAGCCTGGGTAACTACAACCTCAAGGACAACGTTGACGGCGACGGCGTGCAATTCCGCCACGACCTGCGCCTGACCGCTGGCCAGTTGGGCAGCCGTTTCAACATCACTGACAACCTGAAGATGACCGTCGGCGGCAGCGTCTACGCCTACCAGAACGACGATGACAGCCGCTGCACCGGCACCTCGACACCGTGCGCGCTGGCAGTCAACGGCAACTCGGCCGATAACGAATTCCGTCTGTATGAAGGGTTCAGCCAGATCGACATCGGCGGCCTGCCAATGCCGCTGTCGTTCTACGGCCAGTACGTGAAGAACAACGATGCCGTGACCGATCAGGACACCGCATGGTTGCTCGGCGCCAAGTCGAAAGTGTTCGGCTTCAACCTCGATTACAACTATCGCGACGTGCAGCGCAATGCCGTGGTCGGCGCCTTCACCGACTCCGACTTCGCCAACGGCACCACCGGTTCGCGCGGGCACAAGTTCAAGGTCGGTTACGACATCGACAAGAACTTCGCCGTCGGCGCCACGTACTTCCTGACCAAGGCCGACTTCGCCAGCCGCAGCCAGCGCGATGCAGACGCCAACACCCTGCAGCTGGATGCTGAAGCGAAGTTCTAAGAAAACAGCTACAAGCTTCGAGCGACAAGCTGCAAGTCACCGCTCCCCTTGCGACTTGTCGTTCGAAGCTGATGTCCTGCAGCCCGGTGCAATGCCAGCGATCCCCATCATCCGTTCGCTGACGCTGCCCCGGGCTGACTCTTTCAAGGACTGTCGTCGCGCCTCTGCGTCGCCAGACGCTCAGCCAAAGCATCCACTCCCTCTTCCGGTTGTTCCGGCAGCGCCTTCAGGGTTGCCTGCATCACGCGCATCTGCCGCATGAAGCGCCGGCAGTTGCGGCAGAACAACAGGTGATGACGCACCATCAGCGTCTCGCGAAAGCTCAGTTGGCCATCGAGATAATCGCTGGATCGTGCCACTTGCTCCTTGCAGGTCAACATTCTCCTGTCTCCTCAAAATGTTCCACGGTCGCAAAGACCTTCAAACGTGCCCGGTGCAGCAGCACGCGGACATTGGAGAGCGAAATCTCCAGAAGATTACAGATCTCTTCCAGCTCCAGGCCCTGGCGTTCGCGCAACAGCAGGACACTGCTCTGCAACTCGGACAGACTCAGCAAGGTGTGTTCGAGGCATTCGCGCAGTTCGTTTTCGGTGAGTAGCGCTTCGGGGGTGTCCTGATGCCAGGCAAATGGCGCGACCAGCCAATGACCGTCGCTCGAGGAAAATCGATCGTCACCGATGGTGCCGTGAGGTGATGGCAAGTCATCGAGCAACACTTCCCGGCGATTGAGCTTGTAGCGACTCTTGGCCGAATTGGCGGTGATGGTCAGCAACCAGGTCTTGAGGCTGGAGCGGCCTTCGAAGCTGGCCAGATGGCGCACCACCGACAGCCAGGCATCCTGCACCACTTCCTCGACATGACGCTGGCCGACAATCGCGTAAGCCACCGCGCGCATGGCGCTCTGATAGGTGGTGACCAGTTCCTTGAAAGCCTTTTGCTCCCCCGCCAGCAAGCGCGTGAGCAGTTGGGTGTCGTCAGCCGCCATCCATCAATCCCCTTGTCCGGACTTCGAAAATGAACGCGGCAGGTGTGCACCTGCCGCGACGTCCGAAAAATTACAGCGTTTCAGCCGCTTCGAATGTAGGAAAGATCGACGCGATTAAGGGGAAATTAACCTGTTTCAGCGCTTGCGCAGCAACACGCTACCGATCGAATAACCGGCACCAAACGAACTGAGCACCGCCAGCGAACCCGAGGCCAGATCATCCTGGTATTTGTGGAAGGCAATGACCGAACCGGCCGAGCTGGTGTTGGCGTAGCTGTCGAGAATCACCGGGGCTTCTTCTTCGGTAGCTTCGCGGCCGAGCAGCTTGCGCACGATCAGGTGATTCATGCTCAGGTTGGCCTGGTGCAGCCAGAAACGCTTCACGTCGCCGACGTTGAGCTGGTTCTCTTCCAGATGCTCGCCAATCAGCTCGGCGACCATCGGGCAGACATCCTTGAACACCTTGCGGCCTTCCTGCACGAACAGCTTGTCGCGGGCACCGATGCCCTCTTCCGCCGCGCGGTTTAGGAAGCCGAAGTTGTTGCGGATGTTGTTGGAGAACTTGGTCAGCAATTTGGTGCTGACCACGTCGAACTGGTACGGGGAGGTCGCCAGATCCGCGCGTTCGATGATCACCGCAGTCGCGGCATCGCCGAAGATGAAGTGGCTGTCGCGATCACGGAAGTTCAGGTGCCCGGTGCAGACCTCCGGGTTGACCATCAGGATCGCCCGCGCCTGGCCAAGCTGTACGCTGTTGGCGGCGGCCTGGATGCCGAAGGTGGCCGAAGAACACGCCACGTTCATGTCGAAACCGAAACCTTCAATGCCCAGCGCTTCCTGGACTTCGATGGCGATGGCCGGGTAAGCGCGTTGCAGGTTGGAGCAGGCAACGATCACGCCGTCGATATCGGCGGCGGTTTTGCCGGCTCGTTGCAGGGCTTGTTCGGCAGCGCCAACGGCCATCTGGCAGAGCACCGACCATTCATCGTTGGAACGCTCGGGCAGGCGCGGGGCCATGCGTTGCGGATCGAGGATGCCGTCCTTGTCCATGACAAAGCGGCTCTTGATGCCCGAGGCCTTTTCGATGAACGCGGCGCTGGATTCGGTCAGGGCCTGGACTTCACCGCTGGCAATCGCCTCGGCGTTATCGGCGTTGAACTGGGCGACGTAGGTATTGAAAGACTGCACCAGCTCTTCGTTGGAGATGCTGTTGGCCGGTGTGTACAGGCCGGTGCCGCTGATGACGACGTTATGCATGGTCGTTTCTCTAATCTGTTCAGGCAGAAAGTGCTGGAACCGTCGTACCAACACGCAAAGGGTCTATTCCCATCCGGGGGACGCAAACCTGGCATCGTTTTATTCCGCAGCGCGACACGGCCGAAGGCTCTGGGTCGCGAAACGGCGGGTTATGGTGGCGAAGTTTGCCATAAACCCGAGATTTTGGCGCCTTTCTCCTGCTCAACTCGATCCCTGCAGGAGCTGCCGAAGGCTGCGATCTTTTGATGATCGTTCCCACGCTCCGCGTGGGAATGCAGCCCGTGACGCTCCGCGTCACTGGACGCGGAGCGTCCCCAGAGGCATTCCCACGCAGAGCATGGGAACGATCGATGAACCGAGGTCGCAGGTTTTGGGGTGACTTCGCCACCCAACGGGGATAAATCCCCTCGCCACAAAGACCGCTTCCACAGAGGGATTGTGTATGGCGGCAGGTCAGGGCTCGACCTGGCTCCACTGTTTGCTCAGGCGCTTGTCCGAGATCGGCACTTTGGTGCCCAACTGTTGGGCGAACAGCGACACGCGGTATTCCTCCAGCCACCAGCGGTACAACTCCAGCTGCGGATCACGCTTGCCTTCCTGCGCATGCTTGGCCGCGCGGGTCTGGTATTGCGCCCACAGGCCAGCGAGTTCCCCGCTCCAGACCCGATCTTTCTGCACCTGCGCACCGAGTTTCTCGAAACGCTGCTCGACCGCTTTCAGGTAACGCGGCAACTCTTTGAGCCACTGCATCGGCGTTTCGCGAACGAAACCCGGATAGACCAGATTGCCGATCTGTTGCTTGATGTCGTTGAGTGCCACCGCTTGCGCCAGATCGATCTTGCCCTTGAAGCGTTTTTGCAGACCGTGCCAGATCTTGAGAATTTCCAGAGTCAGCCGCGCAACCCGCTCGGCGTGCTCGGTCCAGTTGCCGCGTTTGCGTTCGGCCAATGCCGCCAACCCGGCGCCATCGCGGGGCAACGGGTCTTCACCTTCGAGAATGCAACTGTCGAGACTGGCCAGCAGAATGTCTTCGACCAGCGCATCGACCCGGCCCAGTTCGCGATACAGCAAGCCCAATTCAGTCTGCCCGGGCAACTTGCCGCGCAGGAATTTCGCCGGCTCGGCCAGTTGCTGCATCAGCAAGCGCTGCAAGGCGCGACGGTGCTGGAACTCGGCTTCGGCCGGGGTAGAGAAGCGTCCCTCCTTGACCGTGCCGCCCTCTTCCACCAGCGCCGGGTACACCGTCATCGACAGCCCGGCGATCTTCTGCTGGGTCTTTTCCGCCACCGGGGCAAAGACTTTTGCCTCGACCGGTTGCTGACTTTGCGCACTCTGCGGCACCGCCAGCGCGGCCTGGCTGGCTTCGGCGAAGCGTGCGGTCAGCTCAGCCAGATCGCGGCCTTCGCCAAGGAACTTGCCTTCGCCGTCGACGATTTCCAGGTTCATGCGCAGATGGCTTTCAACCTGCTGCGCGGCTTCCGCCCATGCCTCATCGCTGACCCGCGCGCCCGTCATGCGCAGCAGCTCGCGACCGAGCGCTTGCGGCAGCGAACCTTCGGCGAAAGTCATGCGCTGCAACGCGGCCTTGATGAAGTCCGGCACTGGCACGAAGTTCTTGCGCAGGGCTTTCGGCAGGTTGCGCACCAGAGCAATGCACTTGGCCTCGATCAGCCCCGGCACCAGCCATTCCAGACGCTCCGGCGGCAGCATCGGCAGCAGCGGCGCCGGCACGCGCAAGGTCACGCCGTCGCGCGGGTGATTGGGTTCGAAGTGGTAAGTCAGGGCCAATTCCAGATCGCCGATGTGCAACGTGTCCGGGTAATCACGGGCGGTGACTTCGCTGGCCTCGCGGGCCAACACGTCTTCTTCGCGCATGATCAACAGCTGCGGATCTTTCTGGCTGTTGACTTTGTACCAACTGTCGAAGGTCGCGGTCTGGTGGATCTCCGCTGGCAGACGTGCATCGTAGAAGGCGTAGAGGGTTTCTTCATCGGCGAGAATGTCGCGACGGCGAGCCTTGGCCTCCAGTTCGTCGAGCTGCTCGAGCAGTTTCTGATTGGCGCTCAGGCATTTGGCCCGCGACTGAATCTCGCCGCGCACCAAACCTTCGCGGATAAACAGCTCACGGGATACCACCGGATCGACCGGGCCGTAATGCACCGGGCGACGACCGACGACGATCAGGCCGAACAGGGTGATCTGCTCGTAGGCCACGACCTGGCCGCGCTTCTTCTCCCAATGCGGCTCGAAGTGATTCTTCTTGATCAGGTGCCCGGCCAGCGGCTCGATCCAGTCGGCATCGATCTTGGCGACCATGCGCGCGTAAAGCTTGGTGGTTTCCACCAGCTCAGCGGTCATCAGCCACTGCGGGCGCTTCTTGCCGATGCCCGACGACGGATGAATCCAGAAGCGCCGTTGCCGCGCCCCGAGGTAATCGCCGTCTTCGGTTTTCTGGCCGATCTGGCTGAGCAATCCGACCAGTACCGCTTTGTGCAGCTTCGGATAATCCGCCGGCTCCTTGTTCAGGCTCAGCTGCATGTCGCGGCAGATCAGACTTAACTGACGATGAGAATCACGCCACTCGCGCAGGCGCAGGTAATTGAGGAAATTCTTCCGGCACCAATTGCGCAGCGGATTGGCGGTCAGAGCCTGGCGCTGTTCTTCAAAACCACGCCACAGATTGACCAGGCCGGCGAAATCCGAATCCGGATCTTTCCATTGCGCATGGGCCTGATCCGCCGCTTGCTGACGCTCCGGCGGACGCTCGCGCGGGTCCTGAATCGACATGGCGCTGGCGACGATCAGCACTTCCTGCAGACTGCCGAGCTTGGCCGCTTCCAGCAGCATGCGGCCCATGCGTGGGTCGACCGGCAAGCGCGCCAACTGGCGACCGAGCGGCGTCAGCTGACTGTTGCGATCCACCGCCGACAGTTCTTGCAGCAAGTTGAAACCGTCGCTGATTGCCTTGCCGTCCGGCGGTTCGATAAACGGGAACGCGGTGATTTCGCCGAGGCGCAGATGGAGCATCTGCAGGATCACGGCGGCGAGGTTGGTGCGAAGAATTTCCGGATCGGTAAATTCCGGCCGCCCAAGGAAGTCCTCTTCGCTGTACAAACGCACGCAGATACCCGGCTCGACCCGGCCGCAACGACCTTTACGCTGATTGGCGCTGGCCTGGGAAATCGCTTCGATCGGCAAGCGCTGCACCTTGGCGCGGTAGCTGTAGCGGCTGATGCGCGCGGTGCCGCTGTCGATCACATAGCGAATGCCCGGTACGGTCAGCGAGGTCTCGGCGACGTTGGTCGCCAGCACCACGCGGCGGCCCGGGTGCGACTGGAAAATCCGCTGCTGTTCAGCCGGCGACAGGCGCGCGTACAGCGGCAGGATTTCGGTGTGCTTGAGCTGGGCCTTGCGCAACATGTCGGCGGCGTCGCGAATCTCGCGCTCACCGGGCAGGAACACCAGCACATCACCGGGGCTGCGCCGTTCGCTGCGCTCGTAGGCGGCGATTTCGTCGAGGGTGGCGAGAATCGCCTGATCGACGGTCAGGTCATCCTCGACCCGGTTGCCCTCCTCGTCCTGCTCAAGCGTCAGCGGCCGGTACCAGGTTTCCACCGGAAAAGTACGCCCCGACACTTCGACGATCGGCGCGTCATCGAAGTGCTTGGAGAAGCGCTCCAGATCGATGGTCGCCGACGTGATGATGACCTTCAGGTCGGGACGGCGTGGCAGCAGGGTTTTCAGGTAACCGAGGAGGAAATCGATGTTGAGGCTGCGTTCGTGGGCTTCGTCGACGATGATCGTGTCGTAGCGTTCCAGATAACGATCGTTCTGGGTTTCCGCCAGCAGAATGCCGTCGGTCATCAGCTTGATCAGGGTGTTGGCATCGCTCTGATCCTCGAAGCGCACCTGATAGCCGACCAGCGCACCGAGCGGCGTGCCGAGCTCTTCGGCGACACGGCTGGCGACACTGCGCGCGGCGATCCGACGCGGCTGGGTATGGCCGATCAGACCGTGCTGGCCGCGCCCGATTTCCAGGCAGATCTTCGGCAACTGGGTGGTTTTGCCCGAACCGGTTTCGCCGGCGATGATCAGCACCTGATGTTGCTCCAGGGCCTTTTTGATCTCGTCGCGCTTGGCCGCGATCGGCAAACTGTCGTCGTAACGAATCACCGGCAGGCTCGCGCGACGCGCCAGCACCTGATCACAGGACGCCTGCATCCGCACCACCCACTGGGCCAGTTTGGCTTCGTCGGGTTTCTTGCGCAGCTCAAGCAACTGCCGCCGCAGCCGGTGACGGTCGGCGAGCATGGCGTGATCGAGGTTTTTCAGCAGTTTGTCGATGGAGGGCGATTCGTCGGTCATCGGGTAGGCAATTCGGTCGTCTATTTATGCAGGGGGCGGATTGTCGCAGAAAAGCAGCTGCAAGCGCCAAGCTACCAGCCGCAAGTCACTGCGGCTTTCAACTTGCAGCTTGAAGCTTGCCGCTTGCAGCTGCGTTTTGTTATTCGTTATCAAGGCCCTTGCGCCGGTATGGGAAGACATCGATGACCTTCCCCGCCCGAATCGCCTCCTGCAAGCCCTTCCAGTAATCGGCGTTGTACAACTCGCCATGCAATTGATCGAACAATTTCCGCTGCCCGGCATCGGCAAACAGGAACGGCGGAAACTCTTCGGGAAACACGTCCAGCGGTCCGATCGAGTACCACGGCTCGGAGGCCATTTCGTCCTCCGGCGTGCGCGGTTGCGGGATGTGGCGGAAGTTGGCTTCGGTCAGGAAGCAGATTTCGTCGTAGTCGTAAAACACCACGCGCCCGTGACGGGTGACGCCGAAGTTTTTCAGCAGCATGTCGCCGGGAAAAATATTCGCCGCCGCCAATTGCTTGATCGCCAGACCGTAATCTTCCAGCGCTTCGCGCACTTGCGCGTCGTTGGCGTTTTCCAGATACAGGTTGAGCGGAGTCATCCGCCGCTCGGTCCAGCAGTGGCGGATCAGCACGGTTTCGCCTTCGACCGAAACCGTCGACGGCGCGACCTCTAGCAGTTCCTCCAGACACGCCGGATCGAACTTGCTCAGCGGAAAACGAAAGTCGGCAAATTCCTGGGTATCGGCCATGCGCCCGACCCGATCGACGCTTTTCACCAGCCGATACTTTTCGATCACCGTGGCGCGGTCGACGTTTTTCGACGGCGAAAAGCGGTCCTTGATGATTTTGAATACGGTGTTGAAACCCGGCAGGGTAAACACGCTCATGACCATGCCGCGCACGCCCGGGGCCATGATGAACTGATCGTCGGTGTTGGCCAGGTGATTGATCAGCGCGCGGTAGAACTCCGACTTGCCGTGCTTGTAGAAGCCGATCGAGGTGTACAGCTCGGCGATGTGCTTGCCCGGCAGAATGCGTCGCAGAAAACCGATGAACTCCGCCGGCACCGGTACATCGACCATGAAATACGAACGGGTGAAAGAGAAGATGATCGACACATCGGCTTCGTCGGTGATCAACGCATCGATCTGAATGCCCCGACCTTCGCGGTGCAACAGCGGAATCACCAACGGCCATTGCTCATCGCGGGTGTAAATGCGCCCGACCAGATACGCGCCTTTATTGCGGTAGAGCACCGAGGAAAATAGCTCGACGCTCAGCTCCGGGTCCTTGCACACCCAGTCCGGCAGGTTCTCGCGCAGTTGTGCTTCGAGCCGCAGCAGGTCGCCAGGCAGATCGGCGTAATCTTCGCTGAAGCGGTAGTCGGCGAAGATGCTGGCGAGCATCCCGGACAGTTGGCCCTGCGGCTTGTACGTACGGGTTTGCGCGGCGCGGGCGCGGCGCAGGCTCGGGCGCGTGGTGTGGATGAACATGCAGCCGTCGCTGATCAGGTCGTGGCTGAACAGCCCGCAGAAAATCGAGTTGTACCAGGTTTCGGACAGCTCATCGTCGAAGCGCAGGTCAATCACACTGATGTAGGCGCTTTTCACCAGCGGCCAGCAGCTGACGTCCATCAGTGTTTCGTCATTGAAATACTCGCGCAGGCGAGCAACGGTTTCGCCGACCTTTTCTTCGTACAGATTGATCCGCGCCGCCGACGCTGCCTGTGCCTCCTGCCAGCGCGCCTGTTCGAAGCGCTCGCGCGCGCCGTCGGTGATGCGGCGGAAATGCTCGCGGTAATCGTCGAAGCCGGCGAGGATCATCCGGGCGATCTCGGTGGCTGGCCATTGCTGCGACATAAATGAAACCTCGGCGGGAATTCGGTTGGTCTGAGCTTAGTCACGGAAACGCTCGCAGGAAAAGCGCAATTTCTGCCAAAACCGATACGGGGTTGACCGTTGACGGGGTTTCTCGTGCCGATGCATCGGCAAGCAGAATTAAAAGCCCGAATAGCGGTTGCCATGATCCGGACGCTCGGCAACACTCTCGTCCCGATCAAGGAAGGAGCCCGCCGTGAGCCCTGTCGATATTTTCCGTATGTTGTCGCTGGCCGCTATCTGGGGCGCGAGTTTTCTGTTCATGCGCATCATTGCCCCGGTGATCGGCACGATCCCGACCGGTTTCTTTCGGGTGTCGATCGCGGCTGCCGGGCTGCTGGTGATCCTTGGGCTGATGCGCATCAGCTGGGATTTCAAGGGCAAGCTGAAGACCGTGATGCTGCTGGGCGTAATCAACTCGGGAATTCCGGCGACGCTGTATTCGGTTGCCGCCCAGGTATTGCCGGCGGGCTATTCGGCGATCTTCAACGCCACGACGCCGC
The DNA here is from genome assembly GCF_004307505.1 of Pseudomonas sp. Sample_11. Classification (NCBI taxonomy): domain Bacteria; kingdom Pseudomonadati; phylum Pseudomonadota; class Gammaproteobacteria; order Pseudomonadales; family Pseudomonadaceae; genus Pseudomonas; species Pseudomonas sp. Sample_11. Next base: position 114,096 of record NZ_RCOD01000041.1, on the reverse strand, counting down.
TGATGGGCGTGTTGATTGGCGGTTTGTTCTTCAGCGAAAAGCTCACGGCGGCCAAGCTCAGCGGCGTGTTCCTCGGTCTGTTCGGCGTCGGTGTGCTGACGCGTGCCGGTCCCGTAGCCTTCGATCTGCAACTGCTGATGGGCGCGGTCGCCTGCCTGCTGGCGACCACTTGCTACGGCTTTGCCGGATTCCTCGCACGGCGCTGGCTGGATCAGGCCGGTGGGCTGGACAGCCGTTTGTCGGCATTGGGCAGCATGCTCGGGGCGACGTTGTTTTTGCTGCCGCTGTTCGCCTACAGCACCATTACCGCGCCGCCGGTCAGCTGGGGCGGCTGGCAGGTCTGGCTGTCGCTGCTAGGCCTGGGCCTGGGTTGCACGGCGTTTGCCTACATCATCTATTTCCGCCTGCTCAGCTCGATCGGCCCGGTGAAATCGATGACCGTGACCTTCATGATCCCGCCGTTCGGCGTGTTGTGGGGGGCGTTGTTGCTGGATGAGCCGTTGTCGATGGCGCACATTTATGGCGGAGTGTTGATTGCGGCGGCGTTGTGGCTGGTGTTGAAGCCGGCGGTGGTCAAGCCTGCGAAGGTGCCAGCCCGTTAGAGGGTATGTGTCGCAGTTATTCGCGAGCAGGCTCGCTCCCACAGAAAAATACATTCCAATGTGGGAGCGAGCCTGCTCGCGAAAGGCGGCGCAACAAGCGCCACCTGCCTATCGGCTATCCGGTTTTACGGAACACAAATACCAACCCGACAATAATCAGCAGCATCCCCAGCACACTCAACGCCGCCAGCCGATTGCCGAAAATCAGGTAATCCATCACCGCCGTCACCGCCGGCACCAGATAGAACAGGCTGGTGACATTCACCAAATTGCCCCGCGCGATCAGTCGATACAGCAACAGCGTCGCCAGCACTGAAACCACCAGCCCCATCCATAACACCGGGACAATGAAGCCTGCGCTGTGTTCGAAGTGAAACGGCTGGAACGGTACGAAAATCGCGCACAGCAACAGGCCGGCCAGGTACTGCACTGGCAGCGTGCCGAGCGGATTGTCGGTGATGCGTTTTTGCATGATCGAGCCGAGCGTCATGCTCGCCAGCGCCAGCAAACCGAACAGCATGCCGGCCCAGGACATTCCAGCCAGACCGATCCCTTGATAAACCACCATGACCAGCCCGGCCAGGCCCAGCGCCAGGCCGAACAGGCGGCTCGCCGAACGCTGGCGTTCCATCAAGACCACGGTGAGGATCGGCTGAACGCCCATGATCGTCGCCATTACCCCCGGCGTGACTTTACAATCCAGCGCCAGCAGATAAAAGATCTGATAGGCCCCGAGCAACACCAGTCCCGTGGCGATCGCGAACAGCATCGGCTTGCCGCCCTTGGGCAACTTCAATTTCAGCAACGGCGCCAGCAAGACCAGCCCGCACAGGGCGATGGCGAAGCGAATCAGCAGAAAGGCAAAGGGCGAAGCATGGGCGAGGCCCCACTTGGAGAAAATCGCCCCGCTGCTCCACAGCAGAACGAACAGGCTCGTGGACGTCGCCGCGAGCGCGGATTGTTTCGAAAGGACAAACATGAATACCACCTGTAGTCAGGCAAGAAGCCAACTCAGCCGAAGCTGAAATTCAGTAGGTTGTTCTGGCGGGCGCAGGGGTCAGCAGAAACTGCCGATCAACCCCGCACACCAACGCCCGGCGGCGAAACGACTGCGCACACCGGCGTGCTACTGACAGGTGGAGGGTAATGACTGATCTGCACAGGCTGCCGATTCCCGCACGGCACGACGCCAGCGTTGACCGCTGAATCGACTACCGCGTTGATGAGGGATGCAGGCATGAATGCTGATCTTTAGTGAGGAAATGAACGCGCGAGCCAGGCGGCTCGCGGGCTGACTATAACCAGCCCGGGACATAGATTGCAATGACTTGGGCGAAGGGCCGGTAGCGACAGTCTGGCGCCGGGTGGTTAGGGTTATTGGCGCGGCAACGGATTGTCAGGAGACATGGAATGCAAGAGATCATATGCCAAGGGAACGGACGTATTTGCGGTATCAGGTTTATCGGTCGGAGGCGAGGAAGCGGGCCGCTTCGCAGATTGCCGGCTTACAAGGCCAACTCAAGGCGGCCGACGCTTCGATTATGGATGTATCCCTGATTCAATTCGAACCGATAAACAGGCATGCGCTTCATGCTTTTGAAACATGGGAAGAACCCTGCTTTTTCTGGCATGAAGTCATCGCCTGGAAATCACGTGAACCACGCGCATTGGACATCTCTATCTGGTTCGCCGGGCAGCTCTGCGGCCTGTGTTTTGCAAACCCGAACAATAGTCGACGAAGATTACGAGTTGTGAGATTGGAAGGGCGTCCTGGCGGAACACATCCTTTGAAAAATCGCATAGGACTACTAGCGATGATGGTAATTGAGCAATACGCGCATTTCGTTGGCTGCGATGTTATCGAAATACAAGAGCCGCTGGACGGTGCGATACCCGTTTATCAGAAGCTGGGTTTCAGCTTCGACATCGAAGGCCGCCTTGTCAAAACCTTGGAGAATCCAGTACTGTGAAAGCCAATCAATCAGTGATCAAAGCGGGAGGCAACATGAAAAAAGCGAAACATAGACCTCCCGAAGCACTGGTCAGATCGCTGAAAACTAAAAGATTGGCTGATCATGAATTGACCGCTAATCAACGGCGTCTGTTGCAACTGCTGATCACCGGTATCGAAGATGAGCCCTCGGTGCTGGCCGCTGGCCGATTGTGAAAAAACCGCTCCTGAGGAGCGGTTTTTTATTTCTGAGCCAGCGTCAACCAAACAGCCAATACCCCAGCAACGTCAGCACCAACACCGCCAGCACCGGGCGCATTACCCTGTAGGCCTTGGGATGCCGGCGCTTCCACTGCTTGACCACGCCGCTGAAACGGTCGCTGAAGTTCTTGCTCCAGGCATAAGCCTGGTTGATGCCGCCAACGCGTTCATCATCAAGATTCTGCGGCGCGGTGGCGCGGCCGAGCCAGCCGCTGATGAAGCGATTGATGCGGGTCATCAGGCGGTTGCTCAGCGGGCGTTCGATGTCACAGAACAGAATCACTCGAGTCTGAGCGGTTTCATTCTTGACCCAGTGCACGTAAGTCTCGTCGAACATCACGTCATCGCCGTCGCGCCAGGCATAGACCTGACCGTCGACGAAGATCCGGCAATCATCGGAGTTGGGTGTCGACAGGCCGAGGTGATAACGCAGGGAGCCGGCGAACGGGTCACGGTGCGGATTGAGGTGACTGCCGCCCGGCAGCAGCGCGAACATCGCGCCCTTGACGTTGGGTATGGCACTGACCAGCGCCACGGTTTTCGGGCAAAGGGCTTCGGCCGACGGCAGCGGTTTGTCGTACCACTTCAGATAGAACCGCTTCCAGCCCTTCTTGAAGAACGAACCGAAACCCGCATCGTTGTTCTTCTCGGCGGCGCGAATGTAGCCTTCGTCGAACAAGTGCATGGCTTCGTCGCGAATGGTTTCCCAGTTGTCGCGCAGAACATCCAGTTCCGGAAACTTGCTGCGATCCAGATACGGTCTGGATGGCACTGCGGAAAACAGGTACATCAACGCGTTGTACGGAGCAAACAGTGCGGAGTGGTTGACGAACTGGCGCAATACCGGCAAACGCGCCTTGCCGCGCAAATGCACATAGAGCGTGCTGCCCAGAAACAGCAACAGCACAAACGCCTTGGCGGCAAACGAAACGGTCATCAACGACTCCTTGAATAAAGACAACGCTGCGCAATGCCCTTTTCCCGGCATGGCAGCCGGCCATGATAAACACTACCGGCTCCGGGAAAAACCCGCCTGACACAAGATTCAGTGTTAAGCATTACGCAACAAAGCCTTTATTAACATGCAGCGCCTGAACCCTGGCTGACTTGAATCAACAGGCTTACTGCTGGTTCTCCTGCTCGGTAAACAGGTCACTGAACAGCATGCTCGACAGATAACGCTCGCCCGAATCCGGCAGCACCACGACGATGGTTTTGCCCTGCATCTCTGGTTTCTCCGCCAGACGCACCGCCACCGCCATGGCAGCACCGCAGGAAATCCCGCACAAAATCCCCTCTTCCTGCATCAGGCGCAAAGCCATGGCCTTGGATTCTTCATCGGTCACCTGTTCGACGCGATCGACCATCGACAGATCAAGGTTCTTCGGCACAAAACCGGCGCCAATGCCCTGAATCTTGTGCGGGCTCGGTTTGATCTCGGCACCGGCCAACGCTTGCGTAATCACTGGCGAAGACGCCGGCTCGACGGCCACCGACAGAATCGGTTTCCCGGCGGTGTTCTTGATATACCGCGAGACACCGGTAATGGTTCCACCGGTACCTACGCCAGCCACCAGCACATCCACGGCACCATCGGTGTCGTTCCAGATTTCCGGGCCGGTGGTCTTCTCATGAATTGCCGGGTTGGCCGGGTTATCGAACTGCGCCGGCATGAAGTATTTGTCGGCATCGCTGGCGACGATTTCCGCAGCTTTCTCGATGGCGCCCTTCATGCCCTTGGCCGGCTCGGTCAACACCAGTTCCGCGCCCAAGGCTTTCAGAACCTTGCGGCGCTCGATGCTCATCGACGCCGGCATGGTCAGCATCAATTTATAGCCACGCGCAGCGGCAACGAAGGCCAGACCGATACCGGTGTTACCGGAAGTCGGCTCGACAATGGTCATGCCCGGCTTGAGTCTGCCGCTGCTTTCGGCGTCCCAGATCATGTTGGCGCCGATTCGGCATTTGACCGAGTAACCGGGGTTGCGCCCCTCGATCTTGGCCAGGATGGTGACCCCGCGCGGCGCGATGCGGTTGATCTGGACCAGCGGCGTATTACCGATGGAATGGGCGTTGTCAGCGTAAATACGGCTCATGGCTGGGTCCTTATGCAGCGTTGAATTCAGCCTTCCAAGGTAAGCCCGTTGCCGATCACAGTCCAGTCGGGTCGAACGTCTGCAAACGCGCGGAGTCAATCGCTTTGAATCGTCAAGCCACACTCTTGAAGGAACAATGGCATGAAACGTCGTTACAGCTGGCCGCTCTGGACCCTGACGGGTGTCGTGGTGCTGCTGGTCGCCCTGCATTTCGCCCTGCCCTATCTGGTACGCGACTACCTCAATGACAAGCTCGCGGACATGGGCGATTACCGTGGCCAGATCACCGATGTCGACCTCGCGCTGTGGCGCGGCGCATACAAAATCAACGGTCTGAAGATCGTCAAGGTCGATGGCAAGGTACCGGTGCCGTTCGTCGATGCGCCGTTGATCGACCTGTCGGTAAGCTGGCATTCACTGTGGTACGACCATGCCGTGGTCGCGCAGGTGCAATTTCTCAACCCCGAAATCAACTTTGTCGACGGCGGCCCCAACAAACAGAACTCGCAGACCGGTCAGGGCACCGACTGGCGTGAGCAGTTGGGCAAGCTGCTGCCGATCACCCTCGATGAAGTGCAGATCAACGACGGCCGTATCACCTTCCGCAACTTCAATTCCAAGCCGCCGGTGAACATGAACGCCAGCAACGTCAACGCCAGCATCTACAACCTGACCAATGTGGTCGACAAGGAAGGCAAACGCGACGCGCGCTTTGAAGGCAAGGCGTTGCTGCTGGGCCACGCGCCGCTGGAAACCACCGCCACCTTCGATCCACTGAGCAACTTCGAAGACTTTGAATTCCGCCTGCGCGCCCGTGACATCGAGCTCAAACGCATGAACGACTTCGCCGCCGCCTACGGCAAATTCGATTTCAACGCCGGCCACGGCGATGTGGTTATCGAAGCCAAGGCAGAGAAAGCCCGGCTCACCGGCTACATCAAACCCCTGCTGCGCGACGTCGATGTATTCAACTGGCAGCAAGACGTCGAAAACAAGAACAAAGGCCTGTTCCGCTCAATCTGGGAAGCGTTGGTCGGCGGCACCGAGACCGTGCTGAAAAACCAGAACAAAAACCAGTTCGCCACCCGCGTTGAACTCAGCGGCAATGTTCACCAGCAGAACGTCAACGCCTTCGAAGCGTTTTTGCAGATTTTGCGCAATGGCTTCATCCAGGCATTCAATGCGCGGTACGAACGGCCGAAGCCGGATGAGGGTTAAGTTTTGCGGTTGACAAAATATTCGGCCACCCGCCGAGACTGAGTCAACATGTGACGCTCCATTCAGAGACTGAATAAGCCGTCTGCGTTCACAGTCGACCGGCGTGCGCGTTATAGTCGGGCATCCGATTATTTCGCCCCGCCCTGCCCGTAAGGTCAGCGTTACCGTTCGAGGATTTGCAGATGAAGTTCGAAGGCACCCAGGCCTACGTCGCCACCGATGACCTGAAGCTGGCGGTCAACGCCGCCATCACCCTGGAACGACCGCTGCTGGTCAAGGGTGAGCCGGGCACCGGCAAGACCATGCTCGCCGAGCAACTGGCCGAGTCGTTCGATGCCAAGCTGATCACCTGGCACATCAAATCCACCACCAAGGCCCATCAGGGTCTGTACGAGTACGACGCGGTCAGCCGTTTGCGCGACTCGCAGCTGGGCAATGAAAAAGTCCACGATGTGCGCAATTACCTGAAGAAAGGCAAGCTCTGGGAAGCCTTCGAGTCCGAGGAGCGGGTGATTCTGCTGATCGACGAAATTGACAAGGCCGACATCGAGTTCCCCAACGACCTGTTGCAAGAACTCGACAAGATGGAGTTCTACGTTTACGAGATCGACGAGACCATCAAGGCCAAGAAGCGCCCGATCATCATCATTACTTCCAACAACGAGAAAGAGCTGCCGGACGCCTTCCTGCGCCGCTGCTTCTTCCACTACATCGCTTTCCCCGACCGCACTACCCTGCAGAAAATCGTCGACGTGCACTACCCGGACATCAAAAAGGATCTGGTCAGCGAAGCGCTCGATGTGTTCTTCGACGTGCGCAAGGTACCGGGCCTGAAGAAAAAGCCTTCGACGTCCGAGCTGGTCGACTGGCTGAAACTGCTGATGGCCGACAATATCGGCGAAGCGGTGCTGCGCGAGCGCGATCCGACCAAGGCCATCCCGCCACTGGCAGGTGCACTGGTGAAGAACGAACAGGACGTGCAACTGCTTGAGCGCCTGGCGTTCATGAGCCGGCGCGGCACCCGCTAAGAGGCTGCTGCCATGTTGCTCAACCTGTTCAACGAAATGCGTGCAGCCAAGGTACCGGTATCGGTGCGCGAGCTGCTCGACCTGATCAACGCGCTGAAACAGCGTGTGACCTTCGCCGACATGGACGAGTTTTATTACTTGTCGCGGGCGATTCTGGTGAAGGACGAGCGCCATTTCGACAAGTTCGACCGCGCGTTCGGTGCCTACTTCAATGGCCTGGAGAAACTCGACGACCACTTGCAGGCGCTGATTCCCGAGGACTGGCTGCGCAAGGAATTCGAGCGCTCGCTGAGCGACGAAGAACGCGCGCAGATCCAGTCTCTTGGCGGGCTGGACAAACTCATCGAGGAATTCAAGAAGCGTCTGGAAGAACAGAAGGAACGCCACGCCGGCGGCAACAAATGGATCGGCACCGGCGGCACCAGCCCGTTCGGCTCCGGCGGTTTCAACCCTGAAGGCATCCGGGTTGGCGACGCTGGCAAGCGTCAGGGCAAAGCGGTCAAGGTCTGGGATCAGCGCGAGTACAAGAACCTCGACGATTCGGTGGAACTGGGCACGCGCAACATCAAGGTCGCCCTGCGTCGCCTGCGCAAGTTTGCTCGTCAGGGTGCGGCGGAAGAACTCGACATCGACGGCACCATCGACCACACCGCCAAGGACGCCGGCCTGCTGAACATCCAGATGCGCCCGGAACGGCGCAACACGGTGAAGCTGCTGCTGTTGTTCGACATCGGCGGCTCGATGGACGCGCACGTGAAGATCTGTGAGGAATTGTTCTCGGCCTGCAAGACCGAGTTCAAGCACCTGGAGTACTTCTACTTCCACAACTTCATCTATGAATCGGTGTGGAAAAACAACATGCGCCGCACTTCCGAGCGCACTTCGACCCAGGATCTGCTGCACAAATACGGCGCCGACTACAAAGTTATCTTTATCGGTGACGCGGCCATGGCGCCGTACGAAATCACCCAGGCTGGCGGCAGCGTCGAGCACTGGAACGAAGAGCCGGGTTACGTCTGGATGCAGCGCTTCATGGAGAAATACAAGAAGCTCATCTGGATCAATCCGTATCCGAAAGATACCTGGGGCTATACCTCATCGACCAACATCGTCCGCGATCTGATCGAGGATCAGATGTATCCACTGACGCTGCGCGGGCTTGAGGAAGGGATGCGGTTTCTTTCCAAATGACGACCTGACCGTTCCCATGCTCCGCGTGGGAATGCATCAAGTCACGCTCTGCGTCACAGGGACGCGGAGCGTCCCGGGCGGCATTCCCACGCGGAGCGTGGGAACGATCAACATCTGTGGGAGCGAGCCTGCTCGCGAAGCTTTTAGCGATCTTTGAAGCGCTGCAAATATTCGACATGCTCGCGGTGCGCGACGTCCTGCACCACCGGCCTTAACCTCACCTTCGCTCCCGGCAGGCACTGCGCCAATCGCGCCAGCGCCAGCGGTGTCAACGCACCCATGCGCGGATAGCCACCAATGGTCTGGCGATCGTTGAGCAACACAATCGGCTGTCCGTCCGGCGGTACCTGCACTGCTCCCAACGGAATCCCTTCGGAAATCATCGGCGCGCCTTGATATTGCAACGCCGCGCCCAACAGGCGGATACCCATGCGGTCGGCGCGACTGTCGATGGTCCAGGTGCTGTTAAACACATCGAACAGGCTCTGCCCGCTGAACTGGCCGATCTGTGCGCCGAGCACCAAGTCCAAAGGCGCATGCGTTTTGAAATCCGGCCGCAGCGCCGAAGGCATTTCGCGCACCGCTGACGCTTCGCCGCTGTAACCGAGCGCCGCCCCTTTGGCGAGCGGAAGGCCCATGCCATCAAGTCCGCCCAATTCTTCTCGCAGTACCGTGGCACTGCTGCCCAGTACCTTGGGCGCAGTAAACCCACCGGGCGCGGCCAGATAAGCCCGGGCGCCGAGCAAGGGTTGGGTAATCCGCAATGTCTGCCCTTTCGCCAACCGGAAACTGCGCCACGGCGCCAGCGGCTGGCCGTCGATCTGCGCGCCGAGATCCGCTCCTGCCAGCGCCAGCAGGCAATCCTCCTCAGCCACCACGGCAAACCCGCCGAGGGTGATTTCAACCACCGCCGCATCCAGTTCATTACCCAACAGCCAATTGGCCCAGCTCATCGAGCACCAATCCGCCGCGCCGCCCTGGGTCACGCCCAGATGCCGCACGCCAAACCGCCCGGCGTCCTGCAACAGGCACAGCGGCGTGCTGGCTTCGATCATCAATCGACTCATGCCAGCGCCTCCAGTGGGGTGTCATCGCCGCCCAAGCGTATGAATTCGGCGTGATCGACGGCTTCGAAGCGCACCGTGTCGCCCGGTTGCATCAGGCTGTAGCCGTCGCGATGGCGATCAAACAGTTGCGCCGGGGTGCGCCCGATCAGGTTCCAGCCACCGGGCGAGACCACCGGATAGGCAGCGGTCTGCCGCTCAGCGATACCGACGCTGCCGGCGGCGACTTTCTTGCGCGGTGTGCTCAAGCGTGGCGCGGCGAGCATTTCTTCGACCAGGCCCATGAAGGCAAAACCCGGCGCAAAGCCCAACGCGAACACCTGATATTCCCGTGCGCTGTGGCGACGAATCACCTCCTCCACCGCGAGACCGCTGCGTTCAGCCAGCAGGCTCAGTTCCGGGCCGACACTCAAGTCGTACCAGACCGGCAAGACGTGGCGCTGCCCACCGCTTCGCGCATTCGGCGTCAGATCGACCAGCGCTTCGGCGATCAATTCGCGCGCCTGCGCCGGACTCAACAGCGTCAGATCGTAATGCACCATCAACGTCGTATAGGACGGCACCAGATCGATCAGTTGTGCACCAAACGCCGTGCGCAAGCGCTCGCTGGCGGCGAGCATCCACGGCATATTGGCTTCGGCGATGTCATCGAACAGACGCAGCATCAGGCAATCGAGCGCCACCACTTCAACCCGTGTATTCATGACGCACTCGACTGCTGCAAGGCCTGGCGAATGCGCCGCACGGCGGCCACGGAACTGGCGTTGTCGCCGTGGACGCACAAGGTGTTGGCGCGCAGGATCAAGGCGCTGCCATCGCTGGCGCTGAGTTCGCCGCCACGGGCGATGGTCAACGCTTGCTCGATGATTTTTTCGGCATCGTGATGCACGGCGCCCGGCAATTGCCGTGAGACCAGCCGGCCGGCGCTGTCGTAGGCACGGTCGGCGAACGCTTCAAACCACAGCGTTACGCCGTATTCATCGCCAATTTGCTGCGCCGCAGCGTTGTCTCGGGTCGCCATCAACATCAGCGGCAGGCTGCGGTCATACGCGGCCACGGCCTGCACCACCGCGCGCAACTGCGCCGGGTTGGCCATCATGTCGTTGTACATCGCGCCGTGGGGTTTGACGTAACTCACACGCCCGCCCTGCGCCTTGCAGATGCCGTCGAGGGCGCCGATCTGGTAATGCAGGATGTCCTGCAGCTCTTGCGCGGAATACGCCATGGAGCGTCGGCCGAATCCGACCAGATCCTGATAGGCCGGGTGCGCGCCAATCTGCACGCCGTGTCCGAGGGCCAGCGCCACGGTTTTGCGCATGATGCTCGGGTCGCCGGCATGGAAACCACAGGCAACGTTGGCGCAATCGATGAAGGGCATGACTTCGGCGTCCAGACCCATGGTCCAGCTGCCGAAGCTCTCGCCAATGTCGCAATTCAATAGCAGGCGGCTCACGGTGAACACTCCTGTAGCTGCTGGTCTTTTTATCTGTAGGAGACTTCTGCGCAGGGTATCAGTTACTGCGCGTCGAGTTGCTTGCCACGGGTTTCCGGCAGGCTCAGCGCCGCGAGAATCACCACGCCGTAAGAAACCGCCGCGAAGGCGCCGATGCCCATGCTCAGCGGCACTTTCTGACTGAGCAGGCCGATCAGCAGCGGAAACAACGCCGCCAGTGCGCGGCCGATGTTGTAGCAGAAACCCTGACCCGAGCCGCGAATCCGCGTAGGAAACAATTCAGTCAGAAACGCGCCCATGCCGCTGAAAATCCCCGAAGCGAAGAAGCCCAGCGGAAAGCCCAGCCAGAGCATCACGCCATTGCTGACCGGCATCTGCGTGTAGAGCAGAACGATGGTGAACGAGCCGACCGCGAACAAGATGAAATTCTTTTTCCGCCCGAGCAGGTCGGTCAGATACGCGCTGATCACATAGCCGACGTAGGAACCGACGATTACCATCGCCAGATAACCACCGGTGCCGAGCACGCTCAAACCGCGCTCGTTCTTGAGGAAAGTCGGCAGCCAGGAGGTAATCGCGTAGTAGCCGCCCAGCGCACCGGTGGTCAGCAAGGAAGCGCGAAACGTGGTGAAGAGCATTCCCGGTGCGAAGATCTCGTAGAACTTCGCCGGGTTTTCCGGAGTTTGCGCAGCTTTGGCTTCGCGATAAATCTCAGGATCTTTCACCAGGCGACGGACGAAAATCACGAATATCGCCGGCACGATGCCGAGGATGAACAGCGCCCGCCAGGCATCTTCCGCTGGCAATACCGAGAACAGCAACGCGTACAGAATCGCCGTCAGGCCCCAGCCCAGCGCCCAGCCGGATTGCACCATGCCCACCGCTTTGCCGCGATCTTTGGCGCGGATCACTTCACCGATCAACACTGCGCCAGCGGTCCATTCACCGCCGAATCCGAAGCCCATCAGGGTGCGGGCGATCAGCAATTGTTCGTAATTTTGCGCGAAGCCGCAGAGGAAGGTGAAGAAGGCGAACCACAGCACCGTCAGTTGCAGGGTGCGCACGCGGCCGATGCGGTCGGAGAGAATCCCGGCGACCCAACCGCCGATGGCCGAGGCGATCAGGGTGCTGGTGTGAATCAGCCCCGCTTCGCCAGTGGTGATGCCCCACATCGCGATCAGCGTCGGCACAACGAAGCTGAGCATCTGCGTGTCCATGCCGTCCAGACCGTAGCCGATCTTGCAGCTCCAGAACGTGCGGCGCTCCTGCTGGTTGATGTTGCGGTACCAGTCGAACGGCCCGGGGCGCGTTACAGGTTTGGATAACGGGAGGGTGTCGGGAGCACTCATGGCAAATCTCCGCAGGGCTTTTATTGGTCTTGTTCGAAGCTCCGACGACGCCTATCGTGGGAACCGGATGCGCCGATTTTTCGTCGCCCTGCCCTGCGCCGTCCAACGAATAAAAACCCGCCTTAGGCATAAGAAAAATTTGTCAGCCGAGCCTTGTCCATGAATCTGAAGTTTCTCGAGACCTTTGTCTGGGTCGCGCGCCTGAAGAGTTTTCGCCTGACCGCTGACAAGCTGTTCACCACCCAGGCATCGATTTCCAGCCGCATTGCGGTGCTCGAAGGCGAGCTGGGCGTGAAGCTGTTTCTGCGCGATTCACGCGGCGTCAGCCTGACCCCGGAAGGCCTGAAAGTGCTCGACTATGCCGAGCAGATGCTCGACACCATGGCGGCGCTGAAACAATCGATCGAAACCCGTTCGAGCAAGGTCGGCCGGGTGCGTATCGGCGTGATGGACACGGTGATTCATACCTGGCTGAGCCCACTGGTGGCGCAGATGACCGATCTGTATCCACGGGTGGAGATCGAGTTGGTCGCAGATACCGCGCTGAACCTCTGCGACCAGCTGCAAAAGGGCTTTCTCGATCTGGTGTTGCAAACCGATCTGATCCGCCACGAAAGCGTGCGCAGCCTGGAGTTGGCCAGCCATCCGCTGGGCTGGATCGTCGCCAGCAATTCGATCTACAACCGCGACTACGCCGACCTCGCCGAACTGGCGCAAGAGCGGATCATCACCTACTCGAAAAACTCACGGCCGCATCAGGATATCGTCGCCCTGATGCAGGCCAACGGCGTCATGGCGCCACGCTTGAATTGCGTGAATTCGGTGTCAGCGATCACCCGGTTGTTGCGCGATGGCTTCGGTATCGGCGCGCTGCCGCCGGTGCTGGTGGCCGAGGAACTGGCGCGTGGCGAATTGATCTTGCTCGACATCGAGCAGCGACCAGCGAATCTGCCGGTGGTGGTGTCGTGGCGGGTCGGGGTTGAGTGGGTCGAGGAGATTGTGACGTTGTGTCAGCAGGTCTTGGCGGGGTATGCGCACAAGGTCGGCAAGGACTGCATCACCCTCACTGGATGATCAGTGGCGAGGGGATTTATCCCCGCTCGGCTGCGCAGCAGTCGTGCGGCCAACGCGGTCTTTCAGAGGTACCGCATTTGCAGGTTTTGGGGCTGCTGCGCAGCCCAACGGGGATAAATCCCCTCGCCACGGAACTCATTCGCCACAGAACCCACTCCCTCCATAGCCCATTCACCTCAGTACCCACTCACCACAGAGCCGACTCGCCACAGAATCCCCCATGCCATAAAGCCTCTCTTGCCAGCGGATGAGCAGGTCTTATAAACCGCGCACGTCGCGATCTTCGATCGGTCGGCTCTGGCGCAGGCGGCGGCCGCCGAGGACGACCCAGTCGATCAGGCGGAACAGGCATTCGATGCCGAACGACAGCAGCAACGCGCCGCTCATGCCCCAGATCATCGCCTCTGGCGTCAGCAGGATCTGGTAGCTGTAGCCGTTCCAGGTTTCCTTGCGAATGTCCGGATCAGCGGCCAGGACCACTTGCAGGAAGCGCACATACCACGGGCCTTGCATCGCCTGGAATTGCTTGTCCAGCGCGACCTGGCGGGTCAGCAAGGTGTTCAGGCTGTCGGCATCGCTGCGGAAAATCGGGTCTTCGCTGGCCCGGTAATGCGCGACCAGCGCCTGCATGTCGCCTTTGAAAAACTGATCGGCCGTGCCTTGGAAACCACGCAGGCCGGTCTGCGCTTCGATCAGATGCGCTTCGACACGCTGGGCGTAATCGTTGATAAACCCCGGCACCTGGACACCGATCAACAGGCCCGCCGCAAACAACACCAGCCGTAGATAACTGAGCAACATGGGTGCAAATCCTTATTCGGTCTTGCCCTGGCTGACGCATTCGCCGCGTCGCCACAGGCTCCATTGGCCCGGTTCGTAGCGGGTCCAGGTTTCGTTTTCGGTCAGAGGCTCGGTGGCAATCACCGTGACCACATCGTTGGGCGTGGTTTCGGCCTGGAAGTCGACAATCACATCGACATCCTTGAGCCGCGCCGGGCCGAACGGTGCGCGGCGGGTGATCTGAGCCAGTTTGGTCGAGCAGTAACAGAACAGCCAGTCACCGTCGCTGAGCAGGCAATTGAACACGCCTTTGCTGCGATATTCGGCGCACGCTGCGACCAGATCCGGCAGCAGCACTTCGATATCGACCGGTTCCGGAAACGCAGCACGCACACGGTTGAGCAGATCGCAGAATGCCGCTTCGCTGTCGGTATCGCCGACCGGGCGGTAGAAGCTTTTGATTGGAATGAAGTCGGCGAGCTGGCCGTTGTGCGCGAAACACCAGTTGCGCCCCCACAGTTCGCGGACGAACGGGTGGGTGTTGGACAGGCAGACCTTGCCGACGTTGGCCTGGCGGATGTGGCCGATGACCACTTCGCTCTTGATCGGATAGCGCTGCACCAGGTTGGCAACTTCCGACTCGCTGCTCGCTGCCGGGTCCTGAAACAGACGTAAGCCGCGCCCTTCGTAGAAGGCAATGCCCCAGCCGTCGCGGTGCGGGCCGGTGCGGCCGCCGCGCTGCATCAGGCCGGTGAAGCTGAACACGATGTCGGTCGGCACGTTGGCACTCATGCCCAATAATTCACACATGTGCGGACTCTCGGGTTACAGACGCGGCTCGACCCGCATGCGCTGCGGATTGTTCGGCACTGGCGGGCGACCGTAGCGGTCATCACCGGCGCCGCCGAACGGTTGATCATCGTCGCGCTCTTCGGCACGGGCGGCGGCCTTGGCGGCCTCGGCGCGTTCACGCCGGGCTGTCGAGGCACGCTCGATCGGCAGGCGGATCAAGACGAAAACCAGATACACCCCGAAGGCGATCATGCCGTACATGAACAGATCGGAAACCGCGCGCCAGGCGTTGTTGCCGACCTTGAACAGCATGTCCAGGGCGGTGATGGCGATGGCCGGTGCTACTTTGGCCTTCACCGGATCGACGATGGTCGGGCTGAACAGCAACACCGCCATCAGCACACGCAGCGGCTCGCGCAGCCAGCGCCACATCCAGGTGGTCAGGCGCATCCATACCAGCAGGCAGCCCACGGCGGCAAAGGCGTAAAGGCCCCAGGCGATCAGATAGTCGTTCTCGGTCATGGTGTCCATGGCAAGGCAGGCAAATTGGCGCTTATAGTAACGACTTTTCGCCCATGCGGCTTGTCCCAATACCAGACGGCCAGCAGCCGCCCCTGTGGGAGCGAGCCTGCTCGCGAATACGGACTGTCAGTTGCAACAGCTATGTCTGACACACCGCTTTCGCGAGCAGGCTCGCTCCCACAAGGGCTGCGGCGCTTTCAAGCCCTGCGAACAACCCAATTCCGAATATTGTCCGAGAGCCTCCCATGCCCGAATCCGCCAATGTCATGACTGCCCCGATTGCCCAGCGGGCGCCCGGCGCCGACCCGTATGCCTGGCTGCAGGAGCGCGACACCGAAGCGGTGCTCGACTACCTCAAGGCTGAAAACGCTTATCAGGAAGCGCAAACCGCCGATCAGGCCGAACTGCGTGAAAGCCTGTTCAATGAGATCAAGGGGCGGATTCTCGAGACCGATCTGTCCCTGCCCTCGCCTTGGGGCCCGTATCTGTATTACACGCGCACCACCGCCGGTGACGAATACGCCCGGCACTACCGCTGCCCGCGTCCTGCCGACGACAGCCTGACCCTCGATGAAAGCCGCGAACAATTGCTGCTCGACCCGAATGCGCTGGCCGATGGCGGCTTCTTCTCGCTCGGTGCGTTCAGCATCAGCCCCGATCACCAGCGCCTGGCCTACAGCGTCGATGCTTCGGGCGACGAGGTCTACACGCTGTTCGTCAAGGAGCTGTCCAACGACAGGGTCAGCGAACTGGAATTCGAGGATTGCGACGGCAGCATGACCTGGGCCAACGACAGCCTGACCCTGTTTTTCGGTGTGCTCGACGACACCCATCGCCCGCATAAACTGTTCCGCTATCGCCTCGATGGCACTGCCGCCGAAGAGGTTTTTCACGAGCCGGACGGTCGTTTCTTCCTGCATTGCTACCGCGCCAGCTCCGAACAGCAATTGCTGCTGTCGCTGGGCAGCAAGACCACCAGTGAAGTGTGGGCGCTGGACGCCAATCAGCCGCACCTGCCGTTCAGCTGCCTGGCGCCACGGGTCGAAGATCACGAATACGACGTCGACCACGGCCTGCTCGATGGCGTCTGGACCTGGTTTATCCGCACCAACCGCGACGGCATCAACTTCGCCCTGTATCAGGCCCCGGACACTGGCGTGCCGCCGAGCGAAGCCGACTGGCAGAACCTGATCCCGCACAACGAAGAAGTGATGCTCGACGGCGTCAGCCTCAACGCAGAGGCGATGACCTTGAGCCTGCGCGAAGGTGGCCTGCCGATCATCCAGGTTCACCCGCAGGGCCAGGCGTCGTATCGCGTGCAGTTGCCCGATGCGGCCTACAGTCTGCATGTGCAAAACAGCCTGGAGTTCGAGAGCGACCGCATTCGCTTGCGCTACGAAGCATTGAATCGCCCGGCCCAGGTGCGCCAGTTGATTCTTGCCAGCGGCGAACAAACGGTGCTCAAGGAAACCCCGGTACTCGGCCAATTTGATGCCGACGCCTATGTCAGCCAACGTCTATGGGCCACCGCCCCGGACGGCACGCAGGTGCCGATCAGTCTGGTGATGAAACGCGAGATGGTCGGTAAACCGGTGCCGCTGTATCTGTACGGTTACGGCGCCTACGGTTCCAGCCTCGACCCATGGTTTTCCCATGCACGCCTGAGCCTGCTCGATCGCGGCATGGCCTTCGCCATCGCTCACATACGCGGTGGTGGTGAATTGGGCGAAGCCTGGTATCGCGCCGGCAAGCAGGAACACAAACACAACACCTTCAGCGACTTCATCGCTTGCGCCGAATTCCTGATTCTCAACGGCATCACCACGGCGGAGAAACTGGCGATCAGTGGCGGCAGCGCCGGTGGCCTGCTGATCGGCGCGGTGCTCAACCAGCGCCCGGATCTGTTCGGCGTAGCGATTGCCGAAGTGCCGTTCGTCGACGTGCTCAACACCATGCTCGACCCCGAGCTGCCGCTGACCGTTACCGAATACGACGAATGGGGCAACCCGGAAGAACCGGACGTCTATGATCGGATCAAGGCTTACGCGCCGTACGAAAACGTCACCGCGCAGGCTTATCCGCCGCTGCTGGTGATCGCTGGCTACAACGACAGCCGCGTGCAGTACTGGGAAGCGGCCAAGTGGGTGGCGAAATTGCGCGCGACCAAGACCGACGACAATGTGCTGCTGCTCAAGACTGAATTGGGTGCTGGGCATGGCGGCATGAGCGGGCGCTATCAGGGATTACGTGACGTAGCGCTCGAATATGCATTTGTGTTCAAGGTTTTGGGGATTGCCTGAGGAACTCTGTGGGTGGCTTGGGTCTTAACTGCAGACCAAAAGCCCCCACCAACTCCCTGTGTAGGAGCTGCCGAAGGCTGCGATCTTTTGATCCTGGTTTTGAACGACAAGATCAAAAGATCGCAGCCTTCGGCAGCTCCTACATGGGGACCGTGTGCTCCTTGGAAACAGTGATAACAAAAAGACCGCATCGACATGTCTGAACCGACCTTTCTGAACAACGAAATCCGCGACTGGCTGATGGACTGTGGCCTGTTCGATCAATTGCAACTGGCCGACTTTGCGGCCGCTTCCGGCTATTTCAGTATCAGCACCGTGGCTGAGGGCGAGGCGATTTTTCGCGAGGGTGATGCCGGCAGTTTCATGTGCATCATCCACACCGGCCAGGTCGCCGTGCAGAAAACCGGCGCCGACGGCCAGGTGATCACCATGGCCACCCTGCGCAGCGGCCGGGCCTTCGGTGAAATGGCCGTGCTTGATGGCGAACGCCGTTCGGCCACATGCATCGCGGCGAGCAATTGTCAGTTGCTCAACCTGGGCAAGGA
Organism: Pseudomonas sp. Sample_11; assembly: GCF_004307505.1. Classification (NCBI taxonomy): domain Bacteria; kingdom Pseudomonadati; phylum Pseudomonadota; class Gammaproteobacteria; order Pseudomonadales; family Pseudomonadaceae; genus Pseudomonas; species Pseudomonas sp. Sample_11. The sequence continues at coordinate 95,870 of NZ_RCOD01000041.1, read as the reverse complement.
CTCGCTGGAGAAAATGCTCAACGACGCACCGAAAATCGCCGCAAAAATCATCCGCGCCCTCGCCGTCTCGCTGTCCAAACGCCTGCGCATGGCCGACGGCCAACTCGCCGCACAACAGGTTTAACCGCCGGGGGGCTTGACCTTGTTGCCGTTCGGCTCGATGCCCGGCACCGGTTGATCCTTGCTCGGCGGGCTGGGCATTTCGATCGGTACCAGCGGTGGGCTGCCACTGCCGGCGCCCGACTTGGGCAGGGTGATCGGGGTGATCTGCGGATACGGCGTCGGCGTCGCAGTGCCGGGCGAACCGGGTTGCGGCGTCGGGCTGACTGGAACGCTCTGCTGGGCCTGCACCGCAGTAATCGCGAGCGCGGCCAGGGTAATGACCGTTAGAATGGTGCGCTTCATCAAGGGCTCCGTTTGGCCTTTAGTCTGTGCTCAGGCTACTCCCAACGCGCCTGCTTGCCTTCCCCCTTGTAGAGATTTCCATGAAACGTTTCGTTCTGCTCGACACCACCCCGATCCCTGAAAACGGCGGTGCCCTGTGCCTGTTCGAGTATGGCGAGGACTTCGTCATCAAGATCCAGGGCGGCGACGGCGGACAGTTGATGAACACGCGCATGCACGGTTCCGAGGACGCACTGGCCGAGATTCCCTGCCGCAAGGTCGCCGGCCGGCCGAATTCGCGGGTATTGATCGGCGGCCTGGGCATGGGTTTCACCCTCGCCTCGGCACTCAAGCACTTGGGCAAATCCGCCGAAGTGGTGGTCGCTGAGCTGGTGCCCGGCGTGGTCGAGTGGAATCGCGGCCCGCTCGGGGAGAAATCCGGTCGGCCATTGCTCGATCCGCGAACGGTGATCCGCATGGAAGATGTGGCCAACGTGCTGCAAAGCGAGCCGAACGGTTTCGACGCGATCATGCTCGACGTCGATAACGGCCCTGAAGGTCTGACCCAGAAGGCCAACAGTTGGCTGTACTCCGCCGCTGGTCTGAATGCCTGCGCCAAGGCCCTGCGTCCCAAAGGCGCGCTCGCGGTGTGGTCGGCCAGCGCCGACCGGCAGTTTTCCGACAAACTGAAGAAGGCCGGCTTCAAGGCCGAGGAAGTCCAGGTCTTCGCCCACGGCAACAAGGGCACCCGCCACACGATCTGGATTGCCGAGAAGCTCAAGGGCTGAGCTAAACTCTGCGCATAACCGTCATCAGTCTTTCTGCAAAGGTGAACCCATGAGTTCGTCCACCCCCACCAACACGTCGAAGCTGGACCGCATCCTCGCCGACAACCAGCGCGACAAGGAAATGGGCTACCGCGACAAGGCCCTGAAAATGTACCCGCACGTCTGCGGCCGCTGCGCCCGTGAGTTTTCCGGCAAGCGCCTGAGCGAACTGACCGTGCACCACCGCGACCACAACCACGACAACAACCCGCAGGACGGCTCGAACTGGGAGCTGTTGTGCCTGTATTGCCACGACAACGAACACTCGCGTTACACCGATCAGCAGTATTTCGGCGACGGCTCGCTGAGCACACCGAAGATCGCCAAGGCCACGCATAACCCGTTTGCGGCCCTGGCTGGCTTGATGAAAAAAGAAGAGTAAAAGCAAAGATCGCAGCCTTCGGCAGCTCCTACACGGTGTACGCCATTAGACTGTAGGAGCTGCCGAAGGCTGCGATCTTTTGATCTTATCCCCGTATAATCGCCCTCTTTTTCCCGAAGGCACCCCGCTCGTGGCAGACAAACGGTACAGCTGCATTGGTTTGTACAACCCCAAATCTCCGGAGAACGTCGGTTCGGTGATGCGCGCCGCAGGCTGTTACGGCGTGGCGTCGGTGTTCTACACCGGCAAGCGTTATGAACGCGCCGCCGACTTCGTCACCGACACCAAGCGCGTGCACTACGACATCCCGCTGATCGGCATCGACGACCTGAAAAAAATCCTTCCGCTCAACTGCGTACCCGTGGCGGTGGAGCTGGTCGACGGCGCCCGGCCGCTGCCCGAATACACCCATCCCGACCGCGCCCTGTACATCTTCGGCCCCGAGGATGGTTCGCTGGATAAAGAGATTCGCGACTGGTGCGAAGACGTCGTGTACATCCCGACCACCGGCTGCATGAACCTCGCCGCCACGGTCAACGTCGTGCTCTACGACCGCATGGCCAAGGGCCTGAACACCCGCTCCGGGCCGAAATTCCGCTGAAGCGTCGTACATTCGATGGAACAAGCTGACCGCCCTGGCAGTCAGCTTATCTATCAATCGCACCCTGCCTGGAGATAGACCATGAGCGAGCTCAAACGCGTAGAACGCATCGAATCCACCCCGTTCCAGTCGCCTTCGCACAAGAACGTGCATGGCTGGGAGCGCGTCGGCTCGTTGACCGGCGGCGTGCTGATGGTCGGCAAGGGCCTGCGCCGTGGCGGCGTGTTCGGCCTGCTGCAAGTGGCGCTCGGCGGCATGGCCGTGGCCCGTGGCATTACCGGGCACTGCTCGGCGAAAAGCCTGCTGGAAAAAGGCCGTCAGGACATGAGCAACGTGCGGGCGAAGATCGAACGCGCCGGGGAAGAGCTGAGCAAGCTGAAGACCAATGCCGAAGTGGCCACCGAAACGGCAACCGTTACCGGCAATGATTCGCTGGTCTCGCCGAAGGCCGGCGTCTGAGGCTTTAAAGCAAAAGATCGCAGCCTCCGGCAGCTCCTACACGGAATCACGTTTTCCATTATAGGAGCTGCCGAAGGCCGCGATCTTTTGATCTTTACGGGTTCAACAACCCACCACCTCATCAGCCCGCGCGAAAGATCAGATGATCTTCCCAGTCATCCTCCGGCACGCTGCCTTCGGCGAGCATGCGCCCGGACTGGGAAATCCGTTCATGGTGCACCGCATCGCGGTCGCCACACACCAGGTGATGCCATAACGGCAGATCCTTGCCCTCGCTGACCAGACGATAACCGCAGGTTGGCGGCAGCCATTTGAATTCTTCCGCCTGACCCGGCGTGAGCTGGATGCAGTCCGGGACAAACTTGATCCGGTTCGGATAATCGCTGCACTGGCAGGTTTTCAGATCCAGCAGTTTGCAGGCGATGCGCGTGTAATAGACGCTGTTGTCTTCTTCATCCTCGAGCTTTTGCAGGCAGCACAGACCGCAGCCGTCGCACAGCGATTCCCATTCCTCGTGATCGAGTTGATCGAGGGTTTTGCGTTTCCAGAACGGTTCGACTATGGCGGCCATGGCTCAAGCATCAACATCAAGGTGGTGAAAAGGCCGCCAGTCTAGTGCCAGCGGACGCAAGGGCCAAGCGCTGGCGACTGCCGGTAAATCCGCTTGTCGGCCTCAGCGCCGCCCAATGGTTCTACTGCCTCGCGCCGCCCTTGAGCGATCTGGTGGCTGAAGGCGATTTCACCCTCTCTCTGAAAAGCGAAAGATCGCAGCCTTCGGCAGCTCCTACATCTGGAATGCATTCCCCTGTAGGAGCTGCCGAAGGCTGCGATCTTTTGATGACACCTCAATATCCGCGGGTGAAATCCACTTCCCCACGCAACGCCTCACCCGCCTCGTACGCTTTCAGGTTCTGCACAAACAAATCCACCATCAGCGCCGGCGAGGTCGGTGCCGAGCTGTGCCCGGTCAGGAGCAAGCCCCACGCGGTCCAGAATGGATGGCGTTGCGGCAATGGTTCCTGACGGCAGACGTCGATCACCGCGCCGGCCAGGTGCCCTTCCTTCAAAGCTTCAACCAGATCGGCATCGACCACTGCCACACCGCGTCCAGCGTTGATGAACAGTCCGGTCGGTTTGAATTGCTTGAACAGCGCCGCGTCGTAGATATCGTGGGTGTGTTCGGTGTTCGGCAGCAGATTGACCACGTAATCCACTTCGCCCACCAATCGCGGCAGATCCGCCAGCGCGCCGACTTCGACAAACGGCGCCTGTTCGCGGGCACTGCTGGCGATGCCGTACAGCTCGACGCCGAACGGCCGCAGAAACTGCGCAACGCTCTGGCCGATGTCACCGGTGCCGACGATCAGCACCTTGCGCCCGACCAGACTCTGACCGCTGCGGTTGTCCCACTTGCGCTCGACCTGGCTGACCAGCCGCGCCAGCACTTCGCGCTCGTGGCCGAGGATGTAGGTCAAAACATATTCGGCCATGACCTGACCGAAAATCCCCACGGCGCGGGTCAGGCGATAGTCGCGGCGCAGGCCGTCGGCGAGCAGCGGCGTGATGCCGGCCCAGTTCGATTGCAGCCATTGCGGTTGATGGCCCTGGCGCAGCAGGGTCGCGAGCAGATCCGGCTGGCCCAGCCACACCGGGCAATCGGCGGCCTGCCGCGCCAGTTCGGCGGAGTCGCCGCTGGTCAGTACTTCAAGCTCGGGCAGTGCCTGACGCAGCAGGCGGGCATATATCGCGTGGTCGTGTTCAGCAATCAGAACGCGCATCTTCAAACCTTTCGCAAACCGTGCAGACAGCCGCCGGGTTGGGGCCGGCCATCGCGGTAAAAACAGTTCCAGGGTTAACCGAGGCCCAGGACAGGGCCTCGCGGGTCAGACCGGGTCGTTGCGTCGCAGCAACTCTTCGGGCAGGTGCTCGATGTACTCGTCCTCGGCCGGCGGCATTTGCAGGTGATAGCCCTGCTTGTCGAGGTTTTCCAGAACCACGGTGATGTCTTCGCTGGCCAGCTTGCGCTCGGGCGACAGCACCAGATCGAAGGAATGCTTCGCTTTGCCGAAAGCCGTCATCAGCGCATCCGGCACGCGCTCGAGCGCATCGCTCTTGAGCACGTAGAGATACATGCCGCTGCGCTTGGAGCTTTGGTAGATGGAGCAAATACGTTTCAAGGCTGTTCTCCGGCGGTGGCCAGGCTGTCGAGCAGCTTCTGGCCGAGCAATTCGCGGCGCCAGCCACGCAGCGAATCGGGCAATTGGTAAGGACCCTCGGGGAAGCCGCTTTTGACCAGCGCTTCGAGGGTTTTCTTGCGCAGCATCAGTTCCGGGGCAATACCCAGGCGTTCGGCCTCGGCCTGACCCAGCGCGCGCAGTTGTTTGATCAGCGCAGCGGCTTCGATGGGCAACGGCTCGGGCACTGCCGGCGGCCATTGATCCGGCCCCACACTGCCAGAGCGCTTGATCAGATCAAGCAGAAACTGCCCGTCCTGACGTACGGTACGCGGGTGCATGTCTTCGATCTTGCCCAGCGCCGCGAGGTTATCCGGCTGCGTGCGGGCCAGGGGCCACAGCGAGTGTTCCCGGACGATGCGGTTGCGCGGCAAGTCGCGGGCGCGGGCTTCTTTTTCGCGCCAGGCGCACAGCTCACGCAGCACGGCCAGTTGCGCACGGGACAGCTTCCACGCCAGTTTCGCCTCGCGATAGACCTCGTACGGATCGGTCTCGCGGCGCAGGTTGGCAACCAGTTCGGCGCCATCCTCCAGCACCCAGGCGAACTTGTCGGCGGACAGCTTGGGGCGTAACTCGACGAACACCTCGGCCAGATGCACGGCGTCTTCGGCGGCATAGCTGATCTGGGTTTCGGACAGCGGGCGCTGCAACCAGTCGGAGCGGGTTTCGCCCTTGGGCAGGTCGATGCCGAGCACTTCCTGCACCAGACGCGAGTAGCCCATCGAAAAGCCGAGGTTCAGGTAAGCGGCGGCCAGTTGCGTGTCGAACAGCGGTGCCGGCAGGCTGCCGGTCAGGCGCAACAGCACCTCGAGGTCTTCGCTGCAGGCGTGCAGAACTTTGAGCACCGCCGGGTTTTCCAGCAACGCGGCCAGCGGTTGCCAGGCGTTGATGGTCAGCGGATCGATCAGGTAGGCGCGTTTGCCGTCGCCGATCTGCAACAGGCCGGCAATCGGGTAGAAGGTGTCGACCCGCATGAATTCGGTGTCGAGGGCAACGAACGGCAGCTGCTGCCACTCGGCGCAAAACTGCGCGAGGCTTTCGTTGTCGCGAATCCAGTGAATATCGATAGCCACACGGCTCTCCCTTGAAGAATGGCGCGCAGTATATATCGCCACCGACGATTTACGCGCCTTTGAAGGGCAAGAGCTGTAAGGAAATGTCTTGCCTGTCAGCAAGAATAGTCTGACAGCAGAAACAGAAAGGCCCGTCGCATTGGCGCGACGGGCAGGAAACGCTTCACTGCTTGGCCAACACGCCGTCGATCACCGCGCCGCGACAACCGGCGAACATGTCCAGCGCCGGCTGGTAGACGCTGCTGCGCACTTCCAGCAGACCGAGCATCGAGTGGAACAGATTGTCCTGGCTCAGCGGTTTGTCCCGGCTCAGTTGCAGGCAATGAGTGTCGACCGAATAGGCCTTCTGATAGCTGTCGGAGAACCACGCCAGCATCGCTACATGCTTCTGTTGCTCGGGCGCCAGCATGTACGGAGTGCCGTGCAGAAACAGGTTGTACTCGCCCAACGATTCGCCGTGGTCCGACAGATAGAGCATGGCGGTGTCGACTTTGTCCTGATTGCTGCGCAGCACATCGATCAGGCTCGCCAGCACATGGTCGGTGTACACCAGCGTATTGTCGTAACCGTTGACGATACTTTCGCGGCTGCAATTGTTCAGCGCGTTACTTTCACAGACCGGAGTGAAGTGTTCGTACTCCTTGGGATACCGCTTGAAGTAGTCCGGGCCATGACTGCCCATCTGGTGCAGAACCAGCACGGTGTCCTTGTCCAGATGATCGATGAAACTTTGCAGGCCTTGCAGGAGAATTTCATCGCGACATTCGCTGTTGGCGCATAACGCAGGGTCCTGCAACTTGCTGACATCCTGCACCGTGACGCGGTCGCAAGTGCCTTTGCAGCCGGACTGGTTATCGCGCCAGATCACATCGATGCCGGCACGCTTGAGTACGTCGAGCAAGCCCTCTTCATTCCTGGCCTTGCTGGCGTTGTAATCCTTGCGGCCCATATTGGAGAACATGCACGGTACCGAGACTGCGGTTTCCGTGCCGCAGGAATGCACGTCAGTGAAAGCGATCAGCCCCGCTTCCTTGTCCAGTTGCGGCGTGGTGTCTCGGTCGTAACCCAGAATGCCGAAGTTCTGCGCCCGCGCACTCTCCCCCACCACCAGCACCGTGAGGGATTTGCGTGGCTGTAGCTGCAAGTCGGGATTGCGCTGGGCATCTTCGCCGATCTTGATGAACGGCTGCTGCGCCGAGACGACTTGCTCTTGCAGATAACCAATGGATGCGCCGATGTAATTGCTCGGCACCAGCATCAGGCGAATTTCGTGGTGATTGCGAAACAGCGACGACAAGCCTTGATAGTTGGCCAATGCGACAACACCGATCACAGCTGCCGAGGCAACACTGACAATAACTTTGCTGAGCAACTCACGATGCCAGCGCCGATAATTGACCGGTACTTTCCATAACAACAAACACGGCAGGAAACCCAGCAAGAGAATATAAGCAAACAACTTCAACGAGAGCAGATCGCGCACTTCCGTGACGTTGGTCTCGGCAAAGTTGCGCAACATACCGGCGTCGATCATCACGCCATACTGGCTCATGAAATAAGCCACGCCGGCGCTGACTAAAAACAACAGGGTCAATAGTGGTTTAAGCAATGGCCGGAACGCGAATAACGTCAGGACTATGTTGAACGCGGCAAAGATCATCACAGCGAAGGCCACGCGCATGGCGATGCCCTTGCCATCGGCGGCGGTGATCTCGAACAAATGTTGCCAAAGCACCAGATTGAAACCGAGCAACAAAAAGGCGCTGGCAAACAACGTCACCCATTCCGGGTGCACGGCTTTTAACTTCAACATATGAGTGACTGTTCCTGAAAGAAGAGCCTCGTCAAGTGTGAAAACTTCATTCACCGAGGCATGACAAACTTTAGGCAGGCATGGATCAATTTTTCGTGAAAAAGATGCTAATGATTAGTTGCCTCGGAGTACGAACGTGAAAGTTTGCGAGTATTTGAGAATGGTTCAGGGTTTATTCAGTTTCAGGCACTTCGCAATGTCCTCTGTGGGAGCGAGCCTGCTCGCGAAAGCGCAGTGTCAGCAAATAATTGTTTGTCTGGAGGAACGCATTCGCGAGCAGGCTCGCTCCCACATCGGGACAGGGGTGTTATCGAGTTTTTAAGTCTGGCCCGGCATTTTCTGATTTGCCGATGCGCGCGTCGCGACGCCTAATCATCAGCCTCTGCACTCAAAGGCCCGCTCATGAATCACTCCCGCCCCGCCGCTTGGCTGATACTCGCGATCATTCTTGTCGCACTTAATCTGCGCCCCTCAATGGCAGCCATCGGGCCGCTGCTGTCGGCGATCCGTAGCGATATCCCATTGAGCTTCACGCTTGCCTCTTTGCTGACGATGCTGCCGGTCATGGCCATGGGGCTGGCGATGTTCTTCGGCCTGGGCATCAGCCAGCGTCTGGGCGAACAACGCACGGTGCTGCTGTCGCTGTTGGTCATCGGGCTGGCGAGCGTGTCACGGCTGTTTATCGATTCTGCGGTCGAGCTGATCGTCAGCGCGATACTGGCTGGCGTTGGCATAGCCCTGATTCAGGCATTGATGCCGGCGCTGATCAAATCGCGCTTTGCGAATAACGTGGCGTTGTGCATGGGCATCTATGTGACTTCGATCATGGGCGGCGCCGCGATTGCCGCATCGTTCGCGCCGCTGGTGATGGTACAGGCCGGCAGTTGGCGCGTTGGGTTGGCCGTTTGGGCAGGGCTTGCGTTGCTCGCTTGGTTGGTCTGGTGTTTACAGCCCGCGCCAGCCATATCAAGAGTGACCAAGCGAGAGTCTTTCATTACAAGCCCTCGCGCCTGGCTGCTGGCGATTTTCTTTGGCCTCGGTACGGCGTCCTACACCTGTGTCCTCGCCTGGCTCGCCCCGTATTACGTGGAAAAAGGCTGGAGTGAACAGAACGCCGGGCTGCTGTTGGGTTTTCTTACAGCGATGGAGGTCATTTCCGGCCTGGCAGTGCCTGCGATCGCCAATCGCAGCCGTGATCGACGTGGGATAGTCGCGGTTCTGCTGTTGCTGATCATCGGCGGTTTCTGCGGGCTGATACTCGTCCCGCAATATTTGGCCCTGCTGTGGCCTTGTCTGTTGGGCCTGGGGATTGGCGGTCTGTTTCCGATGAGCCTGATCGTAGCGCTGGATCATTGCGACGAGCCGCAGCGTGCCGGTGGCCTGACCGCGTTTGTACAGGGGATCGGTTATCTGATCGCCGGCCTCTCGCCGCTGTTGGCAGGGATGATTCGCGATCGGCTGGGCAATTTCGAAGGCGCGTGGTGGGCGTTGACGGCGGTGATGGTGATCATGCTGCTGATGGTGATGCGCTTCGACCCTCGCCACTACGCGCGCCACTTGCCTCGCCCGGGCTAGAGGCCTCTGGCCATCTTTTGCGCACGAGATTGGCAACGTCGTGTTGCTAAAAGTTTCTGTCCCACATGTGTCCGTGAAAAGTCCTACAAGGGTTTCTCCTGGCACCATCGTTCCGTTAGGATCGTACGCACACGTTTGCGCGAATTCTGCGCAAGGGGGCACAGCGAGACGGAACTCATGCTGAACAGTAATTTGCTTCGCAAGCTCGACATGCAGGACTTGATGGTATTCGTCGCCGTGTACGAGCAGAGCAGTGTCACCGATGTCTCGGAAACCCTGTTCGTCAGCCAGTCCACCGTCAGTTATTGCCTGAAGAAACTGCGCACCAGTTTCGAAGACGAACTGTTCATCAACACCCGCACCGGCATGCGCCCGACCTACAAGGCCTGCAGCATGTACGGCCATGTGCAGAAAATCATCGAAAGCATCAACCTCTGCCACGCCGGTGCCCCGGCCTTCGACCCGAGCCGGCAGGCGGTGACTTTCAACATTTGCGCACCGGAATACTTCGAACAACTGATTCTGCCGCGCCTGTTGAAGCGCTTCGACTTCGATGACTTGCCGGTGATGGTCAACATGCACAAGTTTGAAACCGATGTGCCGGCCGAAGAGTTGCGCGACGGCAGCCTCGATCTGGTGATCAGTTTCGGCCCGCACTTTCACCGCCAGCATGCGGATCTGAAATCACGGATGTTGCTGGAAGATGACCTGGTCTGCGTCTTCGACAAACGCGCCACCCCACTCGAACCGCGCCTGAGCCTGCAAGCATTCACCGAACGTCGGCATGTGTTCCCGACGCCGTGGACTTCAAGCACCAACATGGTCGACGGCTGGCTGGCACGGCAAGCGCAGAAACGCCAGATCGTCGCGCGCTCGAACAGCTACAGCGCCGCGTTGAAGATGATCACCGGCACCGATTTCATCCTCACCCTGCCCCGGCGTATCCAGCGTTTGCTGACCAACGACGCGGTGTTCAACCACTGCGAGGCGCCCAATGGCTTGCCGGGTTTCACCCTCGACATGCAGTGGAGCCAGAACGCCGATCAGGACAGCGCCAACGTCTGGCTGCGCGAGCAGGTGATTCAGGTATGCAGCGAGCTGGAAAACGCCTGAGCGTCAGACGCCGATCGCGGCTTTGCTGTAGGACTCGCGATCGATGTCGAGCAGTTCGACACACAGTTGCACTTCGAGCCCGGCCGGCCATTCGCAGAGTTCCTGCAACACCGCCAACAGGCTTTGCGAGAGCTGCTTCTTGATCTCCGCCGAGCGCCCGCTGAGCAAGGCCAATTTCACATGGACGAAGGCGCGCTCGCCCTGCGCCGTGCCGACCTTGAAGTTGTCGATCTTGATCGCGCGGCTCTTGATGTCGAACTCTGCGCCGAACTGACCGGAACCGACCAGCGTGTTGTTGAGCCGGATCAGGGCGATGTCAGCGTTCAACTGCGTCAGGTTGGCGGTGTATTCCATGTGCAGGTGTGGCATTGCGGATCTCCAGTCGGCGGATGCGGGGGGCGTACATATAACACAGTCGGCTCAACGCATTCCCTGTAGGAGCTGTCGAGTGAAACGAGGCTGCGAGCTTTTGATTTTGTGTTTTTCACAATCAAGATCAAAAGATCGCAGCCTGCGGCAGCTCCTACAAGGGATCGTAGTGCTCAGCTGGCCGTTCACTCATGAACGCTTCGAGCCGCGAGCGCAGCCAGCGTTCGGCAGGGTCGCTGTCGACGTGGCTGAGCCAGACCATCGACAGGTCCAGTGTCGGCGTCTTGAACGGAAACGGTTCCTGGAACAGCGCCCCCGACGCCGCCATCGCCGCTGCGGTGTAATCCGGCAGGCTGGCGATCAGGTCGGTGCCGGCCAGCAACGCCGGCAATGCGCTGTACTGCGGTACCGACAACACCACCTGCCGCGTGCGCCCCAGTTCCGCCAGCCACTCATCGGCGTAACCGCTGACATTGGCCGTGTGTGACACCAGCACATGCGGGCGAGCGCAATATTCGTCGAGGGTCAGCGGCGTGTCAGAGGCATCGGCGCGCAGGATGCTCGGCTGAATGTGCCGCAGCAGTTTGCGTTTGGCGTTGGCCGGCAGGCCGCGGGTCTGGCTGATGCCGACGGTGATATCGCCGGCGGCCAACAGGTCGGGAATGCGCCAGTAATCGACATGCTGCACCACGAACACCACGCTCGGTGCTTCCTGGCGCAGCGCGCGCAACAGCGGCGGCAGCAGGCCGAATTCGACGTCGTCGGACAGGCCGATGCGAAAGGTCATGGTGCTGGTGGCGGGATCGAAATCGCGGGTCAGGCTCAGCGCAGCCGACAGTGAATCCAGTGCCGGTTTGAGATGGCGGTAAATGTCTTCGGCGCGGGCCGTCGGCTCCATGCGATGGCCGACGCGGATGAACAGCGGATCATTGAGCATCGTGCGCAAACGGTTGAGTGCCGAACTGATGGTCGGCTGGCCGAGGAACAGCTTCTCCGCCGCGCGGGTCACGTTGCGTTCGAGCATCAGGGTCTCGAACACCACCATCAGGTTGATGTCGGCCTTGCGTAGTTCATTGCGGTTCATCCATTGCCCCTGCTCCCGGAATAGCGGCAGTGTAGAAAGGCCCATGAACCGCGTCTATGGGCCGCTGCGCCAAACTGCCACTGCCGGGTCAATGAAGCGTCAACGCTCGAATGCCAATGGCCAGCTTGCGCGGATCGAGTCCCATGCCCAGCGCTCTCGGGCTGACGGCATCGGCGTGCTGGAAACGAATCACCAGCACGCCTTCACGTTCGATGCGCTGCTGGACTTCCGCTGGAAGATCCACGCTGACAACGTTCGCTTCGGCCTTGAGCAAACGGGTGGAGAGCACCGCCACATCATTGACGATGACCTCCAGCCCCTGTTCGGTATGCGACGGCGCAATCAAAGCATTGGCTTCCAGCACAAATGACTTCACCGGGGCCTCGGGCCGCAGAATGATTTGCGATTCACTGCCCTCGGACCAAGTGCCCCAGGGTTCACTTTTCGACCATCCGCTGCCGAGGAAGAACGTCGCCAGGCTGGTAACGTTGAAGGTCACGCGCTCGTTCGTCTTGAGTGGCGAGATCAGCGTAAGGGGATCGGCGGCCACGATGGGCGGGCAATCGGCGCAACGCTTCCAGCCGGGCGCCAGCACGTTCAAACCGTCGATTCTGGCGAGTACGTCAGTCTCGCGATTGAGGGTCAGCGCGGCCGGCAGCACAGTGCGGCTATCGAGTACATACAGCGTATCGGTGGCGTATTGACCAGAGCTGACCATCTGGTCGGCCACAGCCTGGGCCGCCTCGGTGGCCTTGATACTCATGCGGCCGAGGTAGACCGCATTGGTCGGCAGATGATGGCGTCCCGCATACTCGGCCAGCGTTCGCCACTGCTCCGGATAATTCTCCGGGCGCAGCCAGCGCACCGCCTGATAATGGCGGGCTGCCTGATTCCAGAACGGATCAACCAGCGGCGTCGGCCATTGTGGCGCCGGCGCGGCCATGAACAGATTGCGCGACTCTCCCCAGCCGGAACGCGTATCCGCCACTTGCAGCAACAGGGCAATGCCCAGCAGAACCCGCGCCGTGCGCGAAGTATGGCCGCGAATCACCACGTACAGGATGGCGAAAATCGCCATGTACATGACCGGCCAGATCATCCGCCCCGACCCGCGAAAAATTGTCGCCACTGCCACCACCGCATCCGGCAGCGGAATATGCAATTCGAATGGGCCGACACCGATGTTGTTGGAAAACGCAAACAGCGCCAGGCCTGCCAGCGCGAGCAACAGCAGCGGGTAGCGACGTGGCTTGAGGTGAACATCCGTGCCGCGTTGCAGCCATGCCGCGAAGGCGCAGATGAACAGGAACACCACACCCAAACCAAGGAAAGCAAAACCGTCACCGTCGCCCAACACACCGGGCATGTCGCGCAGGGCAAACGACCAGGTTCCCGGGTCGAAAAAGCTCAGCACGTTGGCCCGAAACAGGCCGTAGCCCATCAGTGCCAGGCCGTCGTCGCCGACGTTGAAGTAGCCCGCCTGCCAGCAGCACAGACTCACCAGCAAAAACAGTCCGATCAGTTCGGCCCCAGCTTTGCGCGGCGCCAAATGTCGCCGCAGGGTGTGCGCTGCGAGATCAGCGAGCCAGATCAGCGCAATCATCGCCAGCAAATAGGCGTGGATCAGCGCGGCCGCCGCCAGCAACGTTCCCCAGGCCAGAGAGCGCTTGGGCGTGAAGGGCCGCAGCGCCAGATAAAGCGCAGCCAGCAACATGAAATGCCCGCCCAGGGACAGGTGCACGCTCATGCGGATCAGCATGGCCGGAACGAATAAAAACAGCCCGGTGCCGAGCAACCGCACAACCGCGTCGCGGGTCACCAGGCCGAGCAGTTTCCAGGCAAACCAGCTCTGCAGAATGAAGCAGGTCAGCAACCACAGTCCGAAATACTGAAACGGCTCCGGCAACAGCGCCGAGAACGGCTTGAACAAAAAGGCGAACAGAGGATTGGAATCGGAAAAGATCAAGCCGTTGGACAACTCCAGTCCGTAAGACGGATTGAGCCCCAGCGGAAAGCTCCATGGCGAGTGCCGGAAAAACACCCAACCCTGGTAGTGGGTGGCCGGGTCGCCGTCGCCCAGCCAGGCAATGTTCATCGGGTTCAACGCCCGAGGGCCGACCACGATAAAAAACGCGAGAATGCCTAGCAGCACAGGCAACAGCGCAGCGGCCCGAGAGGTTGAGCAAAGCTTCATCGATACGTCCAGAAATTATGCAAAACGAAAGTAAATGCCGGCACCGTCAGGGCCACGGCGCCGATCCCGAGCAGATAGTGCAACCCAGCCATTTGCGCCGCCCAGGCAACCAGCATCGCCAATAGAAAACCGCCCGCCGAGACCGACACAAAGCGCAGTAACGTGCGCCCGTGCAGGCGAGCTGAAAAGCTCCAGGTGGTGTTGATCACATAAGACACAACAGTCGCCACGGCAAAGGCGAAACCATTGGCCAGCGGCGGTTCGGGCGCGATGAAGCGGATGAACAGCACAGCCACCAGCGCATGCAGCGCTGTGACGAACAGCCCGGTCAGGGCAAAGCGCAGACCACGGCGGACCAACGCTGAACGATCACTGCCGATCACGGTTTCTGCGCCAGCACGAAGACGCTCAAACCGGCCAGCCGGTTTCTGCCCATCAACGGCAACTCCAGTCGGCACAGGGTCTTGAGCACGCTGTTGACCCACGGGTGATGGCGCTTGAGTTGCGACTGTGGCTGTGCGGTCGGCGAACCTTGAGGCATCAGGCGCAACGCAGCGGCGATAGGAAACACCGCACCGAAATAGTAGGCGCCGCGCTGCACGGTCAAACCGGCATCGCCCGCCAGGGTTTCGAATTGCGCGAGGGTGTAGCGGCGCTTGTGCTCGAGAAAATCATCATGACCGCTCCAGAGAAACTGGAACGCTGGCACCGTCATCAGAAAACGACTGCCCGAAGGCACTTTATCGACATAGCTTTTGAGCAGGCCGAGGTCGTCGTCGACATGCTCGAGCACATCCATCAGTAACACCAGATCGGCATCAATGCTGTCGATGCTGCGTCGGTAATGCACCGGTTTGCCCGCGCTGGTGGCGCTCGAATCGGCGGGGTAACTGATGTCGACGCACCACGCTTCATGCGCGTCGGTGTGGGTCAGCAGATGGTGCGAGAAAAACCCCGAGCCGGCACCGACATCGAGTATTCGCCGAATCGGCATGTCACCCAGCAAACGCCGGGTCGCCGCCGCTTTGCAGCAGTAATACCAATGCTCATCGATACTGTCGCCGAGGATGTCGGTTTCCTTGAGATCCATCTGTCAGTCCTTGGGGTCGTAGACGCGACGCACCAGAAAAACCGGTCGGCGTTTGGATTCGATATAGGTGCGGCCGAGGTATTCGCCGAGTACGCCAATGCCGATCAATTGCAAACCGCCAAGGAACGTGACCGCGACCATCAGCGAGGCATAACCGGGCAAGTCGACGCCGTGGATCAGTGTGCGCAGGACAATGAACATGGCGAACGCAAACGACACCAGCGAAACCGTCGCTCCCAGGTAGGTCCAGACCCGCAGCGGTTCGGTGCAGAAACTGGTGATGCCTTCGAGCGCGAAGTTCCACAGCCGCCAGCCATTGAACTTGCTTTGCCCGGCCACGCGCTCGGGGCGCTCGTAGTCGACATGAGTGGTGCGGAAACCGACCCAGGCGAACAGGCCTTTCATGAAGCGCCGCGACTCAGGCAGGGTCAGCAAGGCATCGACCACGCAGCGATCCATCAAGCGGAAGTCGCCGACGTTTTCCGGCAACGGCTGTTCGGCGATGCGGTTGTGCAGGCGATAGAACCAGTGGGCCGAGGTCGACTTGGCCCACGTGTCGCTGCGGCGGCTGACGCGATGGCCGAGCACCACTTCGTAACCTTCACGCCAGCGCTCGATCATTCGCAAAATAACTTCCGGCGGGTCCTGCAGATCGGCGTCGATCGGCACCACGATCTGCCCGGTCGCCATTTGCAGACCGGCCGACAATGCCGCTTCCTTACCGAAGTTGCGACTCAGGTCGACGATGCGCAGACGCGAGTCTTGCCGCTGCCGTTCAAGCAAGCACTCAAGGGTCGTGTCGGTGCTGCCATCGTTGATGAAGACCAGTTCAAGATCGATCAGCGCCTGCGCCTGAAAGACCTCGTCGATGCGCGAAAGAAAGCTGTCGAGGCTGTCGGCCTCGTTGAAAACGGGGATCACCAGCGACAACGTCACCTGCCCGGCCTGTTGCGTTCCGTGCTCAGTCAAAGGAGTGCTCTTTTTATAGTTTGTCGGTCATCGAAAGTTTTTCGAGGCCATGAGCCGTCCCGTATTAAGCAGTAGCAGGCACGCACGTGCAAGCATGACACGGCGTCATATCGGCCAATTCGCCGGGCAGTCGCGGCGCTCTGGGCAGGGTCTTTCAGAAACATCCGCGAACGATTGGAAACAAATCCGCGATAGCCAAAAAAACCCGCTGCGCTAGGCTTGCGTCGATGCGCCACACAGGTTGGCGCGCACATCCATCGCAGGGAGCGAACCCCATGTATTTCGAAATCTACCGACAAACCCGAGGCACCCCGAGCACTGGCAAAGGCCAATGGCGCTGGCGTCTGCGCGCGCGCAACCACGAGACCGTGGCCAGTGGCGAATCGTATGTGAACAAGGCTGATTGCCTGCACGTGATCAATCTGATCAAAGCCGTACAGGGCGAGACGCCGATCAAGGAAATTTGAGCGACGTCCTGTTCATCTGCAAAGCGGCACCGTCTGTCGCCCTGCAAAGGGTTTATTTGAATGCTTGTCAGCGGTGTTCATCAAAGGTGCATGTACTGCAATTTTTGCTGCCATGCACCCAAGGATTTCAGCCATGTCCCATGAGCACCGCTACCTCGTCAGTTTCATCGTCGACAACCAGCCGCAAAGCCGCACGCTGATCCACGATGGCGAGACCCTTGATCCGGGTCTCGCTGAAACCCTGATCAAGACCGCTTTCGCCGAATTGAAGACCGCTTCACTGAGCGACGTCCAGGTGCAGAAACGCACCAGGCCCGACGAAGGCGACAACGTCCCCGGCCATTATCAGCAGCCATGAGCCAATCCCGGGCCGCCACCATCCATCGATGCTGCGGAGGTTACGCGCCATGAAATCACTCGCCGCAATCTGCCTTGCGGTCTTGGCTATGAGCGTCCAGCCAAGCCGTGCCGACACCATCGACGCCTTCATCGAAGAGGCGGCACAGCAAAGCCTGTTCCAGCACAACAGTTCGCGCATCGCTTTGGAAAAGGCAACCTTGCCCGAAGTCAAAGCGTTCGCCAGACAAATGATCGCCGACCATGAGCGCTTCGATAAACAAATCAGGCAGCTGGGGCAAAGCCAGCATATGGCGGTTCCTACCGAACCCTCGGTGGCATCCAAAGCCAAGCAGCTACGCCTTGAATCAAGGGATGACGCCTTCGACCGCATTTACATCGACAGCCAGGCCGAAACCCTTGAGCAAAAGCTGATGCTGTTCAAGAAAGAAGCGCTGTCATCACAAAATCCGCAGCTAAAGGCTTTCGCCCAATCCGCGTTGCCGGACATCGAGAAACAGGCAAAAACTGCCCGCGACCTGCAGGAAAAACTCAAGCCCTCCGCTGGCGCACTGAAATCCGTCAACCCCTGAATAACGGGGAACAATCAAAGCTGTAATAGAACCACGCCCACCAGTACGGCAATCACTGCCGATACCGCCAGCACTTGAGTCGAAGTCAAGGCCAGCGCCGCGTCCTTTGAGCGGCCGATAAAGCGGCCACGGGTCTGATGCCGATCCGGCTGCGCTTCGAACAGGTTGTCCGGGTGCTCGTTGTCTTCAGGCTCATTGGTCTGCTGACCGGACCATGCACTTCGCGCCATCAAACGGTCGAGCAGACCGGGCATGACCGACTGGCCGACAATCGCTTTGATCGTCGACCACCCCAGCCACAACTCTCGCGGCGGACGCTTTATCACACTGAAAATCGCCCGTGCCGCTACGTCGGGGTCGTGAATCGGTGGCACCGGTTGGGGACGCTTGGGCAATTTGTTGCGCGCCCAATCGAACTGCGGGGTATTGATCGCCGGCAATTGCACCATGCACACGCGAATATGGCTGCGCTCATGCAGCAACTCACAGCGCAATGAATCAGTAAAACCGCGTACAGCGAACTTCGCCCCGCAATAGGCGGCCTGCAACGGAATGGCGCGATAGGCCAGTGCCGAGCCGACCTGGATGATCAGGCCCTTGTTGCGCGGACGCATCAACGACAGCGCCGCCAAGGTGCCATGAACCGTACCGAGATAGGTCACCTGAGTGACGCGCTCGATCTCGGCGGCGGACAATTGTTCTATCGGCGAGAGCACCGTGACCATCGCCGCGTTGACCCACACCGCCAGCGGCCCAAGCGTGGCTTCCAGTTGCTGCGCGGCCTCTTGCACGGCGAGCGCATCGGCGACATCGACGCTAACGGTTTCAACCTGAACGCCATACGCTTGCAGCTCCTCCTGCGTGGCGGCCAGTCCCGCCGGATCACGCGCCAACAGGCCAATGCGGTAGCCCCCAGCGGCAAATCGATGAGCCACCGCGCGCCCCACGCCAGCACTGGCGCCGCTTATCACCACCAAAGGTTGCTCCTGCATGAACCGTTCTCCCTGATGCTCAGTCGATCGGCCCGATATTGATCATCAGGTCATCGCCCAGCCCTTGCACCTTGGCCAGTACGTCCACCGGCGTTTCGCTGGAAAAATGCACGACGTAGCCCATGCCGCTGCCGTCCTCTTCGATTGCACTGACCCACGACTCCACCTCGTCAGCATCCAGCCCCAGCGCCTGGCCGAACTGGCGGTTGCGGTGATCGGAATCGGTTTCGTCCATCGGATAATCACTCATAGCAAACATCTCCTCGGGGATAGTCCCCTCACTGGTTGCTCAATGTGGTCTTAAGGATGGACGCCGAACGTTCACTGACAGTTCGTTTTTTCAGCCGAGCATCGAGCGCAGCTTGCGCAGCAGATCCACCGGCGCGTAGGGCTTGGCGATCAATTCGAACTCATTGTCAGCCAACTCATTGGGCGTCGACTCGTCCGCGCAGTAGCCGGTCGTCAGCAGGATCTGCATGGCCGGATAGCGCTGGCTGATTTCCCGCGCCAGTGCCAGCCCGTTCATCTCACCGGGCATGACCAGATCGGTGAAGACCAGCTCAAAGTCGCTACTCTGCAACATCGCCAGTGCCTCGCTCGCGTCTGCAGCGATGGTGGTGCGGTAACCCTGTTCGGACAGTACGAAGCGCGCCAGTTCAGCAACTTCGGCGCGATCCTCGACGATCAGGATGCGCTCCGTGCCCTTGAGATTTTCTGCGGTTTCAGCGGAGCCAGGTGCCGATAGCTGACTGTCATCCGCCGGGAAGAACAGGCGCACCGTGGTGCCGAGCCCCGGTGTCGATTCGATTTTGACCACACCGCCGGATTGCTTGACGAAGCCGTAGACCATCGATAGCCCGAGGCCAGCGCCGCTTCCTTCCTCTTTCGTGGTGTAGAACGGCTCCATGACCTTGTCGAGATCGTCAGCGGCAATGCCCACGCCGTTATCGGCGATCGCGATGCAGACGTAACGCCCCGCCGCCAGTCCGCCCTGATGTGGATCCGTGGCATCCGGGACAACGACGTTGCGGGTCTGCACGGTGATCACCGGCTGTTGCTGCTGCCCCAACGCATCGCGGGCATTGGACAGCAGATGATTCAGTGCCATCTCGGCCTGCGCCGGGTCGAGCCGGCAGTTCCACAAGTCCTCGGCCAGTTCGAATCGCGGTTCCAGATCGGCGGATTCATGCGACGGCAACGGAGAGCGCTCAAGCAAGGCATTGAGATTGATCACCCGGCCTTCGAGCCGTTGTCGGCGGGAGAATGCCAGCAGATGCTGGGTCAGCAAACGTGCTTTTTCCGCCGCCGCGCGAGCGTGGCCGGCGCCGACCACGATGCGTTGCGGATCAATGCTCGGCCGCTTGGCGGTGTGCTGGATCAGCTCGATGTAGCCGATCATCACTTGCAACAGATTGTTGAAATCGTGGGCGATGCCACCGGTCAACTGGTCCAGCGCTTCCATGTTCTCGCTGTAGCGCAGGCCGTCCTCGGCGTCGCGTCGGCGGCTGACGTCCATTTGCGAGGCGAAGAAATACACCAGTTGCCCGCGCTCGTTGAATAGTGGCGCGATAAACAGCTCGTTCCAGAACGACGAGCCATCCTTGCGATAGTTGAGTACCTCCACGCAGGTTTCGTGTTGATGTTTGAGCGCTTGCTTGACCTGTTGCAAGACGGAACGATCAGTCTGCTCGCCTTGCAGAAACCTGCAGTTGCGCCCGAGCACTTCTTCCAGCTCGTAGCCGCTGAGTTCAAGAAACGCATTGTTGGCAAAAATGATGGGATCGTCGGGCTGCGCTGGATCGGTGACAATCATGGCCATGCGGCTGACCTGCACCGCCGCGAAAAACACATCTTTGCGTTCTTGCGAAAGGGTCGCCGCATCGGCGCGGTCGACGATCGGCCTGGATTTTCTGGGCAAGTTGACCTCCGCTAAGTGACTCCGTTTCGCTGTGACCATCATCAGCGAGCGAAGTGCCAAGGCCAGAAGCCGACAGCGCGGGTGTCCGATGAATTGTCGCAGTCCATCGATGGATCCGAATCGCCTCGCTGGTTGTCGAAAGCTCACCGAGAACTGCACGCAATATCTGAAATCCGATCCGCCAGGAGAACCACCGTGGATTTGTTGTTTCTGGGCACGTCTGCCGGCGTGCCGACCCGCCAGCGCAACGTCAGCGCAACAGCATTGATCGCCTCTGCCGGCAAGGGCTGGTATCTGATCGATTGCGGTGAAGGCACCCAGCATCAGGTGCTGCGCACGCCGCTGTCACTGAGTGAATTGCGGGCGATTTTCATCACTCATGTGCACGCCGATCACTGCCTGGGCTTGCCGGGTCTGCTGGCGAGCACCGGCATGTCCGGACGCACGCGGCCGCTGGACATTATTCTGCCGGCGGCGCTGCATCCGTGGCTGAGAATGAGCCTTGAGGTGACGCAATCGCATCTGCCCTTCGAGATCAACCTGCACGCTGTGGAAACGCTTACCGAATGGCGCAACCTCAACGTTCTGGTGCAGACCGTCGAGTTGTCCCACCGCGTGCCGTGTCACGGTTATGTATTTACCGAGTCCGATCCGGAACCGCGTCTCGACGTGCAGCGACTCGACGCTGAAGGCATCGAACGCGGCCCGCTCTGGGGTCAGTTGGCCCATGGTCAGGACGTGGAGGTTGACGGGCGGATGCTGCACGCTCGCGACTATCTGCTGAGCGCGCGACCTGATCGGCGCATCATCGTCTGCGGCGACAACGATCGGCCGGCACTGCTGGCAGAAGTGGCGCAATCGACGGATGTGTTGGTGCATGAAGCGACATTCGTGCAGGCAGCAATCGACCGCGCTCGTGCCAGTTACGGCCACAGCAGCGCCGCCGCTGTCGCCGTTTTCGCCGAATCCGCTGGGGTGCGCAATCTGGTGTTGACGCACTTCAGCGCACGCTATCAGACCAACCCGGCGCTGAGTCCATCCATCGAAGATGTGCGCAGTGAAGCGGCGGCGCTGTATGACGGCCAACTGATTCTCGCGCGGGATCTACAGCGCTATCACTTGGATCGGCTGGGTCATTTGCAACCGGTGGAGATCGAGCGCAAGCCGCTGCAGGTCGCACCGTAATTTGATAGCGCGTCCGCCCGTCTGGCAGGCGGACGCCGGTGGGCATGGTTACTTCTTGGCTTCTTTGTCCGGATCCGCCGAGCGTTCGAGAAACGCGTCGGTCAGTTGCGGCAAATGCTTGAGCAGCCATTCAGCCATGGCCACTTCCTGCGGCAGAATCTGTTCGCAGGCCTTCTGCGTCTGCGTGTCCCCCGCCGCTTTCGCCGCTGCGATCAGCACGGTATAGCTGGCGACCTCCATGTTTTCGAAAACGTAGCCGGCCATGGCGCCCTTGATCACTTCATCGCTCATCAAGGAGCCGCCAACAGCCTGACCGAACGCCATCAATTTGCCGCCCAGGTCTTTCATCGTCGAGGATTCACCGCCCAGACGTTGCAGGCATTCGTCGATGAGTTTCTGCTGACCGAGGGTTTCTTCGATGTGCTGATCGATGCGCGCCTTGAGCTGCGGGTAATGTTCCAGACGCTTGGATTGTGCCTTGAGCATTTGCTCGGCCTGTTGCTCCATGGCATGGGCATCACGCAGCCAGTCGAGCAGGTTTTCCTGTGGAGTAGCCATGTCGAGTCCTCTTCTTGATGATTTCACAGTGATCAACCGGGGCGCGCCGCCTGATGTCCGGCGCGCCCCACGTGCCTTATAAACCAGGCTTGGCCTGCGCGCCGGAGCCCAGATCCGCACCGGTGACCGGCTCGCTGTTGGGGTCGGACATGGTGCGCATCTTCATGTTTTCCAGCAGCGCTTCGTCGGCGCTGTCCAGTTGCACGGTGGCCAGGCCATCGCCGCCGTCGACCGCCGGCGTCGGGTTTTCGACGAACTCCCAATCGTCGCCCTGATTCCACGGGCCGCGCATGCTTTCGGTACCTTGCGACATGTTGAAGTAGACGTTGGTGAACTCAGGCATGCCGGGCAGCTTGCCTTGCGGGAAGTTTGGCTGAATCGAATGCAGGGCTTTTTCGAACGACAACTGGTGGGCGATCTCACGGGTCATCAGAAAGCCCAGCGCCTCTTTTACGCCGGGATCGTCAGTCACGTTCATCAAGCGCTCATAGACGATCTTCGCCCGTGCTTCAGCAGCAATATTGGAGCGCATGTCGGCGGTCGGCTCACCGATGGTATCGACGTACGCCGCCGTCCAGGGCACACCGGCAGAGTTGGTCAGCGGCGAACCGGCACCGTAGAGCAGGCTGGTGATGTGCGAGTCATTGCCGTTGCCATTGAGCGAGCGATACAACTCGCCCTCCTGCTCGACGCCTTCGGCCATCCGGCCTTTCGCGCCCTTGTTGAGCATGACGATGATCGAGCCAATGATTTCCAAATGGCTGAGTTCTTCAGTGGCGATATCCATCAGCAAGTCCTTGCGTCCCGGATCGTCCTCGGCCAGGGCTTGAGTGAAATAGCGCGAAGCCGCCGCCAGTTCACCTTGTGCGCCGCCAAACTGCTCGAGCAACAGATTGGCCAGCCCCGGATTGGGCTCGGCGACACGAACGGTGTATTGAAGTCGCTTGTTATGTAGAAACATGACAAATCTCCTCAGTCGGGTAAGCGTGGCAAGTTCTGGGTAAAAGTTTGCCTACCCTTTTGTGAAGCATTGTCGTTGCGGAAATTTCAAAAAATTTGCGGCGACAGGACAAATGGTTTGAACCGCGCGAACAAGCGAAACGGGCTGTACCGCTGGGGATATTCGCACTGGAATGACCGGAACTTATGGCCGGAGTCGAGTCTCCAGCGCGCGATTCGATTTCCGGCGCCGCGATCACTAACGCAGCAAATGCACCACCAACCCAACCAACGCACAGCCCAGCAACACCTGAATCACGCCGCGCTTGAAGCGAAACAGGGCAATGGCCGCGGCAAGCGCAATCAACGCCGATGGCCAATCCAGGCTGCCGCTGAAGCCTTGCGGCCAGAGCACGTGGTAGCCGAAGAAACACGCCAGATTGAGAATCACGCCAACCACCGCAGCGGTGATCGCGGTCAGTGGGGCGGTGAATTTGAGTTCGTCGTGCGTCGACTCCACCAGCGGGCCGCCGGCGAGGATGAACAGGAAGGAAGGCAGAAAGGTGAACCACGTCACCATTGCGGCAGCGACCGCTCCGGCGAGAAACACCTGATCGGCGCCGAACACCTGCGTCACATAAGCGCCGACAAAACCGACAAACGCCACCACCATGATCAGCGGCCCCGGTGTGGTTTCGCCCAGCGCCAAGCCGTCGATCATCTGCGTCGGGGTCAGCCAGCCGTAGTGACCGACCGCACCTTGATAGACATAGGGCAGCACCGCATAAGCTCCACCGAAGGTGAGCAGCGCTGCCTTGGTGAAGAACCAGCTCATCTGCGTCAGTGTGCCCTGCCAGCCGAATAGCGCGGTCAATACTCCCATCGGCAACGCCCAAAGCGCGGCACCGATCACGGCGATCAAGGCCAGTTTCGTCCAGCTGAAACGGGCATGGGCCGGGGTTGGCGTGTCGTCGTCAATCAACGCCGCGCCGAAAGACTTCTTCGCTGCGCTATGCCCGCCGGCCCTGAATTTCTCCGGTGCCAGTCGACCGCCGAAATAGCCAATCACCGCCGCACCCAGCACGATCAACGGGAACGGCACATTGAACGCAAAGATCGCGGTAAACGACGCTGCCGCAATCGCCCACAGCCAATTGTTCTTCAGCGCCCGCGAACCGATGCGATGCGCCGCCTGCACGACAATGGCCGTCACCGCAGGCTTGATCCCGTAAAACAGCCCGGCGACCACCGGCACTTCACCGAAGGCGATATAGAGCCACGACAGGAAAATCAGGATGAACAGCGAAGGCAACACAAACAACGCCCCGGCCACAATCCCGCCCCAGCTCCGATGCATCAGCCAGCCAATGTAAGTCGCCAACTGCTGCGCCTCAGGCCCGGGCAGCAACATGCAATAGTTCAAGGCATGCAGAAAACGCCGCTCGGAAATCCAGCGCCGCCGCTCGACCAACTCCTGGTGCATGATCGAAATCTGACCGGCCGGCCCGCCGAAACTGATGAAGCCCAGCTTCAACCAGAACCAGAACGCCTCGCGCAGACTCACGGCCTGCGGCCTAACGTCGTCATCACCCGCCAACGGCTGAACTTCACTCATCGAGCTGTTCCTTTTATGCAGTCGGCAGGTTGTACCCGAAAAGCGCAACGAACAAAACGCCAGAAACGAAAAAGCCCCCGTAATCAGCAATGATTACGGGAGCTTCGTCTTGTTCAATAATGGCGGAGAGATAGGGATTCGAACCCTAGGTACCGGTGAAGGTACAACGGATTTCGAATCCGTCCCATTCGGCCACTCTGGCATCTCTCCAACGGCGCGCATCATAACAACACTTTCGTTGGTTGCGAACCCCCCAAACGAAATTTTTTCCGTGCTATCAGATGCTTGCGTCGATTAAAGCAGTACGCCCAGACGAGCGGCGACTTCTTCGTAGGCTTCGATGACATCACCGAGGCCTTGGCGGAAGCGGTCCTTGTCCATCTTCTTCTTGGTGTCCTTGTCCCACAGACGGCAGCCGTCCGGGCTGAACTCGTCGCCGAGGACGATGGAGCCGTCGCTGAACACGCCGAACTCAAGCTTGAAATCGACCAGCAGCAGGCCGGCGTCGTCGAACAGTTTGCTCAGGACTTCGTTGACCTTGAGCGACAGTTCCTTCATGCGCGACAGTTGCTCGGCGGTGCCCCAACCGAACGCCACGACGTGGGATTCGTTGATGAACGGGTCGCCCTTGGCGTCGTCCTTCAAGAACAGTTCGAAGGTGTACGGGTTGAGCTTCATGCCCTCCTCGACGCCCAGACGCTTGACCAGGCTGCCGGCGGCATAGTTACGCACGACGCATTCGACCGGGATCATGTCGAGCTTCTTCACCAGGCATTCGTTGTCGCCCAGCAGTTTGTCGAACTGGGTCGGCACGCCGGCCGCTTCGAGCTTTTGCATGATGAAAGCGTTGAACTTGTTGTTCACCATACCTTTGCGATCGAGCTGTTCGATGCGCTTGCCGTCGAACGCCGAAGTGTCGTTGCGAAACAGCAGGATCAAGCGGTCAGCGTCGTCGGTCTTGTAAACCGATTTGGCTTTGCCGCGGTAGAGTTCTTCACGTTTTTCCATGATGGGCTCCGCTTGCTAAGTAGGTGGGCTAGGCGATGTGGCGCCAGTCGAGCCCTGAATCTTGATCGGCCAGTTGCAGCCAGTCCGGGTCGCACCCGAGGGTGTCGACAAAACATTGCCGGGCCAGCTGCGGCAGGTTGTTCTTGCTGCTCAGATGGGCCAGCACCAGGTGTTGCAAACCCTGCCAGCCCAACTCGGCCACCAGGAATGCCGCCTGATGGTTGTTCAGATGTCCGCGTTCGCCGCCCACCCGTTGCTTGAGAAAGTACGGGTAGTGACCACGGGCCAGCATGTCGCGACAATGGTTCGACTCGATCATCAATGCATCGAGGTCCCGATAGCCATCCAGCACCCGCTCGCAGAACGATCCCAGGTCGGTCAACAGGCCGAAGCGCCGCTGTTCATGATCGCTGAAAACGTACTGGGTCGGCTCCTGCGCGTCATGGGCCACGGCAATGACCCCGACGTTCAGTGCGCCGATCTGCAGTTGCTCGCCGCCGGCCAGAAAGCCAGCGGGTTCAAGCGGTTTGCGCATCCCGCGCAACGTGCCGCGACTGAGGTAGACCGGCAGATTGTAGCGCCGAGACAGCAAACCCACGCCATGCACGTGGTCGGCATGTTCGTGGGTCACGAGTATCGCGCTCAGTTGCGCCGGGTGAACACCCAGGCGCAAAAGACGTCTTTCGGTTTCCCGCAGGGAAAAACCACAATCCACCAGCACGTACGTATCAGCACTGGCGATCAGCGTGCCGTTCCCTTGGCTACCGCTGCCGAGAACGGCAAAACGCATATCGGATCAGCCCAGGTTGTCCTGAATCACGCTCAACACTTTACGCGCGACATCGGCCGGCGCGACGGTGTTGATGTTCTTTTCGACGGTGACCTGGATGTTCTCGCCCACTTTGCTCAGGCGAACCTGATAACGCTCGGCGCGGGCTTCGACTTCTTCCTTGCTCGGCGCACTGCCGAACAGGCTGCTGAAGAAGCCAGGCTTGTCGTCTTTCTTCTCGGCTTTTTCGGCCAGGTTGATGTAGTACAGGCCCAGGCTGCGGTTGATGTCTTCAACGCGCCATTCGCCCTGTTCCAGCGCACGGCCGACGCTCGACCAGGCGCGGTCCAGATCGGTACCGACGTTCAACACCGGGTTGCCGCTGCCGTCTTCGTTCAGGCTGACACGGCTCGGCGCGTCGAAATCACGCGAGGCCAGCATCGACACCGAACCGCCCTTCTCGGAGGTGCGGCTCATGCTCGCGAGCATGTCGTCGACCAGCGCAGCGTCCAGGCCAGTGTTGACCGAACGGTTGGTGAAGGCCACGTCGGCCGTGCTGCCGGCAGGACGCTCGGCGCTGACCACGTAGATTTCACTGGTGTTGCGCTGCACGCCCGGCTCGATGCGCACACGCACGCGGGTTTCGCTGTCGCTGGCGATACCGGCCGCACTCAGGCGCTTGGCCATCGACGCGGACAACTCGTCGGAGTGCTGCCAGGTGGTGGTGAATTCACCGGTCTGCGGACGCTGTTCATCCAGACGGAAACCGTTGTCCTGGAAGAACTGCAGCGCCACTGGCCAGACTTCGGCCGGCGGGTGCTGAGCCACGACCCAACGCGAATCACCGCTCTTCTGCAGCGAGTAATCAGTTGCGTCGGCAACCGCCGAAAGCGGCTGAGGACGCGGCACAACGTACTCGCCCGTCGCGGTGTCATCGGCCACGTTGCGCGGGATCGGCAACAGCGGATCGAGACGTTTGGCAGTGCTCACATCCGGTGGCAATTGCATCGGTGCAGTCTGTTGCGCTTGCAGGTAATCGCTTCCACGGTCGCGGAAATAACCTTCCGGCCCCCAGACCCATCCGCAGCCACTGGTGCTGGAGATAATCAAGGCAAGTGCGGAAAGTCCGGCCATTCGCTTCATGCGTTGTACTTCCTCAATTAAACCAGGACGTTGCACTGGCGCAGGGCCGAGCGCAGCGTTTCATGACAAGGGGTGCTCAGCCAGGTCAGTGGCAGGCGGATGCCTTCGTGCATCAGGCCCATTTCGACCAAAGCCCACTTCACCGGAATCGGGTTGGCTTCGATGAACAGGTCCTTGTGCAGCGGCATCAGTTTTTCGTTGATTGCGCGTGCGGTATCGGCGTCGCCCTTGAGCGCGGCCTCGCACAGGTCAGCCATTTCGCGCGGGGCGACGTTGGCGGTGACCGAGATGTTGCCTTTGCCGCCCAGCAGGATCAGCTCGACAGCGGTCGGATCATCGCCGGACAGCACGATGAAATCCTTGCTCACGCCATCGATGATCGCTTTGGCGCGCTTGAGGTCGCCGGTGGCTTCCTTGATGCCGATGATGTTCGGCACGGTGGACAGGCGAATCACCGTCTCGGCCTGCATGTCGCAGGAGGTGCGGCCGGGAACGTTGTAGAGAATCTGCGGAATGTCCACCGCCTCAGCGATGTGCTTGAAGTGCTGGTACAGGCCTTCCTGGGTCGGCTTGTTGTAATAAGGAACCACCAGCAGGCAGGCATCGGCGCCGGCGGCCTTGGCGTTGCGGGTCAGCTCGACGGCTTCGCGGGTCGAGTTGGCGCCGGTGCCGGCGATGACCGGAATGCGCCCGGCAACCTGTTTGACCACGGCTTTGATGACGGCGATGTGCTCTTCTACATCAAGGGTGGCCGACTCGCCGGTAGTACCGACGGCGACGATGGCATGGGTGCCGTTCTTGAGGTGGAAGTCCACGAGTTTGCTGAGGCTGTCCCAGTCAAGACGCCCTTGTGCATCCATGGGAGTGACCAGTGCCACCATACTGCCCGCAATCATGAAACCGCTCCTGCCGGAAAAAGAGAGCGGTAATGGTACTGGCGCCAAGATGCTTGCACAAGCGAAGTACTGCGCCGCCGCCATTCCCCTTGGCGCCGCTTTTCGCTACCCTTCAGACTTTGATCGGTACAGATCAGCTTGTACGCCGGGTTTCAGCCTCCCCTTTCGGCCTCCCAGGCCCCGTTCCTGCGTCGCATCGACGCGCTCCCGCACAGTGGAGCGAGCCGCGAACGCTGGCCGGGGCTCTTTATACGGACCGCCAGAACAGGCACGCCCGGCCACCAATGCCCGTCAACCTACCGACCGCTCATCGCTTTAGGAATGCTGCATGTCCACCCCCACAGTTCGCGAACAATTCCTTGTCATCAGTGCCCTCGGCGCCAACCCCATGGAGCTGACCAACGTCCTGTGCCGCGCCAGCCATGAAAACCGCTGCGCCGTCGTCACCTCTCGCCTGACCCGCCACGGCGAGTGCAGCGCCCTGGTGCTGGAAATTTCCGGCAGCTGGGACGCCCTCGCGCGCCTCGAAGGCAGCCTGCCATTGCTGGCCAAGCGTCACGCTTTCACCGTCAACGTGGTGCGCAGCGCCGCTCTGGAAAATCGTCCGCAAGCGCTGCCTTACGTGGCTTACGTCAGCTCGGCGTATCGCCCGGACATCATCAATGAGCTGTGCCAGTTCTTCATGGACCACAACGTCGAGCTGGAAAACCTCACCTGCGACACCTATCAGGCGCCACAGACCGGCGGCACCATGCTCAACGCCACGTTCACCGTGACCCTGCCGGCCAACACGCAGATCAGCTGGCTGCGCGATCAGTTCCTCGATTTCGCCGACGCGATGAACCTGGATGCCCTGATCGAGCCCTGGCGCCCACAAAACCCAATGTAAGGAAGCTTTCATGGCCGTAGTCATCGACCAACCGGTTGCGGATTTCACCGCACCTGCGACCAGCGGGCAGACCGTCAGCCTGTCCGAACTCAAGGGCAAGCAAGTGGTGATCTACTTCTACCCGAAGGACAGCACCCCGGGCTGCACCACTCAGGGCCAGGGCTTTCGCGATCAATATGCGGCGTTCAAGGCTGCCAACACCGAAGTCTTCGGCATTTCCCGCGACAGTTTGAAGTCGCACGAAAACTTCAAAGGCAAACAGGAATTCCCCTTCGAACTGATCAGTGACAAGGACGAAGCGGTTTGCCAGTTGTTCGACGTGATCAAGCTGAAAAAGCTGTATGGCAAGGAATACCTGGGCGTTGATCGCAGCACTTTCCTGATTGATAAGGACGGTGTGCTGCGTCAGGAATGGCGTGGCGTGAAAGTGCCGGGGCATGTTGATGCCGTGCTGGCGGCGGCTGAGGCTCTGAATAAAGCCTGATGTTTTTGCTGCGTCATCACCGACGCCATCGCTGGCAAGCCAGCTCCCACAGGGTTCAGCACATACAAAACCTGTGGGAGCTGGCTTGCCAGCGATGAGGCCAAAAGCCTCACCCCGATTTAAAGCAACGGCGCCACCACCGGCTCCTTGCGCGGCCACGCATCCAGCACAGCCTTGAACAGCGTCGCCAGCGGGATCGCAAAGAACACCCCCCAGAATCCCCACAACCCGCCAAACAACAGCACCGCGCAGATGATTGCCACCGGATGCAGATTCACTGCTTCCGAAAACAGCAACGGCACCAGCACGTTGCCGTCCAGCGTCTGAATGATCCCGTAGACCGCCATCAGGTAGATGAACTGGTCGCTCCAGCCCCACTGGAACAGCGCAATCAGCAGCACCGGTACGGTCACCACCACCGCACCGACATACGGCACCACCACCGACAAGCCGACCAGCAACGCCAGCAGCGCCGCGTAGTTGAGGCCCAGCGCGATGAAGGCGATGTAGGTCACGCCGCCGCAAATCACGATCTCGATGCCTTTGCCACGTATGTAATTGGCGATCTGCCGGTTCATTTCCTGGGCGACGCGGGTGATCAGCGCGCGTTCGCGAGGCAGATAGCCACGCACCCACTCGCCGATCATCGCCCGATCCTTGAGGAAGAAGAACACCAGAATCGGCACCAGAACCAGGTAGATCATGATGTTCACCAGCAGCGGCAAACTCGACAACGAGAAAGTCAGTGCCCACTGACCGAACTTGCCAATCTCGCCCCGCGCCGCTTCGATCGCCTGCAGGACTTGCTCGTCAGACACCAGATGCGGATAGCGCTCGGGCAATAGAAGCAGCAGCGATTGCCACTTGGCGAGCATGCCCGGCAACTCGTTGAACAGCGTGATCAACTGATGCCACAGCAATGGCAGCACCACGACGATAAACAGCATCAGCGCGCCCATGAACAGCGCAAACACCAGCCCCACCGCCACCCCGCCGGGCACACGCAGCCGCTCGAGCGTCACCACCAGGCCCTGCATCAGATACGCCAGCACCATCCCGGCCAACACCGGCGCAAGCATGCCGCCGAGGGTGAGCACGGCGGTGAAGGCGAGAAACAGCAGCACTGCCAGCACCACGGCTTCTTCATCGGAGAAGTAGCGCTGAATCCAGTCGCGTAACACTTTGAACATCAATAATCCCTTCGATTTTAGGCGCGGCGCTTCAGGCTTTTTTCAACCAGTAACGGTAGACGCCAGCCTCGTCTTCTTCGCGCAACAGCGCATGACCGGCGAGTTTGGCAAAGGTACGGAAGTCGCGTTGCGAGCCGGCATCGGTAGCGATCACCTTGAGCACGGCACCGCTGTGCAGTTTGTTGAGTTCCATTTTTGCCTTGAGCAACGGCAACGGACAGTTCAGGCCACTGGCGTCCAGTTCCACGTCATGGGCTACAGCGTCAGTCATTGCGTCACTCCGGTTCGGGTTGTCGAGCTGCCTAGAATATCTGGTCGCAGCTTCGGTGTCCGGCTACAGTAAGGTCTTTGTCCTCCAAGGCTTTGTGCATGACTTTTCTGCGCCCTACCCTGCTGACGCTCGCTTGCCTGCTCGCCTCACCAGGCTTTGCCGACGATCTGCCGTCACTCGGCGACGCCAGCTCTGCCATTGTCTCGCCGCAACAGGAATACCAGCTCGGCCGCGCCTGGCTGGCCATGCTGCGCAGTCAGGTTTCCCAGCTCAACGATCCGCAGCTCAAGGATTACGTCGAATCCAGCGTGTACAAACTGGTGGAGACCAGCCAGGTCTCCGACCGCCGCCTGGAATTCATCCTGATCAACAGCCCACAGCTCAACGCCTTCGCAGCGCCGGGCGGCGTGGTCGGGGTCAACGGCGGCCTGTTCCTCAACGCCCAGACCGAAGGTGAATACGCCTCGGTGCTCGCTCACGAACTGGCGCACTTGTCGCAACGTCACTTCGCTCGAGGCGTCGAAGCCTCACAAAGAATGCAGGTGCCGATGATGGCCGCGTTGCTGGCGGGTATCGTCATCGCGGCGGCAGGCGGCGGTGATGCTGGCATCGCCACCATCGCTGGCACCCAGGCTGCGGCGTTGCAGGAACAACGGCGCTTCTCGCGGCAGAATGAACAGGAAGCGGACCGCATCGGCATTCTCAACCTGGAAAAGGCCGGTTACGACCCGCGTTCGATGCCGACCATGTTCGAGCGCCTGATGCGCCAGTACCGTTTTGACGCCAAACCGCCGGAATTCCTCCTGACTCACCCGGTCACCGAATCGCGTATCGCCGACACTCGCAACCGCGCCGAGCAGGCGAAACCGGGCGGCATCGAAGACAGCATGCGCTACCAGTTGATTCGCGCGCGGGTGCAGTTAATCTACGAGGAAACCCCGGGGCTGGGCGCCAAGCGCTTCCGCGCCCTGCTCGATGAGAACCCGAAAAACGATGTGGCGCGTTACGGCCTCGCCATCGCGCAAATCAAGGGCGGCCAGCTCAACGAAGCGCGAGAGAACCTCAAGCAATTGTTGGCCAAGTCGCCGAACGAGATCATCTACAACCTCGCGCAGGTCGATCTGGACATCACCAACAATCGTCTGCCTGATGCGCAGTCACGGGTCGACCGCATGCTTACGCAGTTCCCGGGCAACTATCCGCTGAATCAGGTGCGTGTCGATCTGCTGTTGAAACAGAATCGCGCCGCCGATGCCGAGAAGGCTCTCGACAGCCTGCTCAAGTCACGCCCGGATGATCCGGACGTCTGGTATCAGGTTGCTGAAACCCGCGGCTTGTCGGGCAACATCATCGGCCTGCATCAGGCGCGCGCCGAGTATTTTGCACTGGTCGGCGATTACCGCCAGGCCATTCAGCAGTTGGACTTCGCCAAGCGCAAGGCGGGCAACAACTTCCCGCTGTCCTCGCGCATCGATGCCCGCCAGCGCGAGCTGATGGAGCAGGAGCGCATGGTCAAGGACATGATGGGCTGAGTCTTTCCCGACAAAGACAAAAGCTGCAGACACAAAAAAACCGCCTCTTTCGAGGCGGTTTCTTTTTACCTGCCTGCTGGCTTATTCAGCCAGTTTGAAGGTGATGAAGCTGGCACGGCCCTGACGCAGCACGCGCATCGACACCGAACGGTTCTTCGGCAACGCCTTGGCGATGTCGGTGAACTCCTTGGCCGAGCCGATGGCTTGATTGTTCAGGTGGGTGATCACGTCACCCGGTTGCAGACCGATCAAGGCCGCAGGACCGTCCTGCACTTCCTTGATCACCACACCACCTTTGAGGTCGTAGGTTTTCTTCTGCTCGGCGGTCAATTCACCGACCGCAACACCGAGGCGGTTGCTGCTGCTTTCAGCGCCGGATTTCGGCAGACCTGCCAGCTCTTTGTCCTCGTCCGGGATTGCGCCGACGGTC
Organism: Pseudomonas sp. Sample_11; assembly: GCF_004307505.1. Lineage (NCBI taxonomy): Bacteria > Pseudomonadati > Pseudomonadota > Gammaproteobacteria > Pseudomonadales > Pseudomonadaceae > Pseudomonas > Pseudomonas sp. Sample_11. The sequence continues at coordinate 62,488 of NZ_RCOD01000041.1, read as the reverse complement.
AACTCGACGTTCTTGCGCTTGCCTTCACGAATCACTTCCAGATTGGCATTGGCGCCAGCCTTCAGCGCGCCGACCAGATGCGGAAGATCGGCGGACATGACGATCGGCTGACCGTTCATGCTCAGGATCACGTCGCCAACCTGCAGGCCGCCCTTGGCCGCAGGGCCGTCATCCTGGATCTGCGCTACCAGCGCGCCAGCTGGCTTGTCCAGACCGAACGACTCGGCCAGATCCTTGTTCACTTCCTGAATGACCACGCCCAGCCAGCCACGGCTGACCTTGCCACCGCTCTTGAGCTGGTTGGAAACATCCATCGCCACGTCGATCGGAATGGCGAACGACACGCCCATGAAGCCACCGGAGCGGGTGTAGATCTGCGAGTTGATGCCGACCACTTCACCGTTCAGGTTGAACAGCGGGCCACCGGAGTTGCCCGGGTTGATCGGCACGTCGGTCTGAATGAACGGCACATAGTTTTCGTTCGGCAGGCTGCGGCCGACAGCGCTGACGATGCCTTGGGTCACGGTGTGGTCAAAGCCGAATGGCGAACCGATCGCGACGACCCACTGGCCGGCCTTCAGGTCCTGGGACTTGCCGAGCTTGAGCACCGGCAGATCCTTGCCTTCGATTTTCAGCAACGCCACGTCAGAGCGGGGGTCGGTGCCGACCAGCTTGGCTTTCATCTCACTGCGGTCAGCCAGACGGACGAGGATTTCGTCAGCATCGGCGATCACGTGGTTGTTGGTGAGGATGTAGCCATCCGGCGAAATGATGAAACCCGAACCCAGCGATTGCGCTTCACGCTGGCGTCCATCGCCGCGTGGCGAGCGCTGCTGAGGCGGCATGCCGCGCTCGAAGAATTCGCGCAGCATCGGTGGCAGGCCTTCCAGATCCGGCATCTGCTGGTTGACCCGACGGTCCGGCAGTTTCTGCGTGGTACTGATGTTCACCACCGCTGGCGACGCTTGTTCGACCAACTGGGTGAAATCAGGCAGATCGGCCGCTTGCGCAGCAGGCACCGCCTGACCGAGCAACAGCACGGTGGCGAGGATGGAAAGATAAGACTTCAAACTTGGTATCGACATACAGCTCCCGTTACGACGAGCAGGGTTAAGCGATATGGAGCAAAGGAACACCGGAAACCACAGACCGGCATTTTTGTTCCGGGAACAACAAACAAGGCCAGAGCCGTGAGGCTCTGACCTATAAAAAATTTTCAGGGGTTTTGCAAATGAAAATGCTCAGCAAACATTTCGACGTCTCGACGACGAAGTGGAAATGACTGAAATCAGCTCACTGCTTGCTGGTCGCAGCGCCATCGTTGTTACGCATCGATAGAGCGATTCGTTCGGCGGTGCCAATCGGGATTTCGCCGACCACCGTGACCATCATTTCACCCTGCGGCGTGGTCAGGCGACGGGATACCGCGACGGTCGGGCCCAACTGAGTGCGGGTGTCAGTGACGGTTGCGCCATTCAACGGTTCAAGGAACACCGAGAAACGCGCCAGACCATCGTCATACATCAGACTGCTGACCTGGGTCTTGGTTTGCGCATCCTTGTGCGAACTGCTGCTGGTCAGCTCAAAGCCTGGCGGGAGCCAGTCCGAACGCCAGTTCTGCACGGTTTTAGCTGCAGAAGCCTTGTCGCTTGCGATGTTGATCGGCTTGCAATCCGGGTCCGCCAACAAGTCCTTGTCCGACGGGATTTCATCCGTGTCGAGGCTGGTGAACTGGAAGCGCTCGAGCAACTGCCCCTTGTCGTTCAAAAGCAACGACTTGAGCGGCAGCCCGGTCTTCTTGTCCAGGTGCAGCTCAAAACCGTAACGGTGCTGATCACGAGGCGTCAGCGACACGATCACTGCATCACGGCCGGCCACGCGCGACTTGCCAATGACGGCAAGGTCATACCAATTCTTCAGCTTTTTGGGATCCAGCGCACGGGCGGCAGCGTTGGGTGAATCACCCAATCCCGCAATCAGGGTGCCGCTGACGCATTGAGTACGTCCATCAATGCGCACGACTTCCTGAGCCGAGCCGTCGAGCTGTAATAACCGCTCGTGGACCTGGCCATTCTGGACACGATGCCAGATGTTGTGCGTGGAAAAACTGCCGTTGCGCTCGTAAACGAAAGTGCCGTGGAAGCTCTGCTGCTGCTCGGCCTGGCCCAGACGGGTCAACCAGTCCTGGGCCTCGTCAGCGTGGGCTGGAACTATGAACCAGCCACTGAGCAGAAGCGAAAGTAGAGGGATGGCGCGCATGATCCTCCTTAACGGTTTTCCAGGCTTGCGGCACGTGCGTATGGCAGCGCGCTTTCAGTTCCTTTGAGTGCAGCCTGCTGAGCGTGCTGACGCAGATAGCCTGGCAGACGCTGGTCATGCCAGCCTGGCTGACCTTGCAGAACGCCGTTAGCCATAGGGCCAGTCGCTTCCGAGCTCTCGCTGTAACCAGCCAGAACTGCCGGACCTTTGACCTGTGGAGTGGCCAAAGTAGGCTGGTTCGACTGCTGGGCCAGTTCAACACCAGCAATTTCGTCCTGGTTGTACAGGCGAACACCAGCCAGAACGGCCACGGTCACCGAAGCGGCAACAGCGAGGCGACCCAGGTTACGCCATGGGCTGCGGGATACTTTGGCCGGAGCCGTTTCGTCTTCCAGCGCAGCGGACACTGCCGCAGCGATATCCAGACGCGGAAGCAGCAGATCCTTGTGCATGGCTGCCCGAGCGATCTGGTAACGAGCCCAGGTCTCACGGGTATCAACATCATCCAGTGCGCTGAGCACTCGACGCAATTCCAGTTCGTCCGCTTCGTTATCCATCACTGCGGACAGCGATTCCTGCAGGGCTTCACGACTCATGGCGTTCCTCTCTTGGCTGTCGCCGCTGTCTCAGTTTTCCTGCAACAACGGTTGCAGGGCTTTGTCGATGGCCTCCCGAGCGCGGAAAATCCGGGAGCGCACGGTACCCACCGGACACTGCATGACGCTCGCAATGTCCTCGTAACTCAGACCATCGAATTCACGTAGAGTTAAAGCCGTACGCAAATCCTCTGGCAGTTGCTGGATGGTTCGATGGACAGTGCCTTCGATCTCATCCCGCAGCAATGCACGTTCCGGTGATTCGAGATCCTTGAGGCCGTGATCGCCATCATAGAACTCCGCATCCTCTGAACTTACATCGCTATCCGGCGGCCGACGGCCGCGGGAAACCAGGTAGTTCTTTGCCGTGTTAATGGCAATACGGTACAGCCACGTATAAAACGCACTGTCACCGCGGAAATTTCCAAGTGCCCGATACGCCTTGATAAAGGCTTCCTGAGCAACGTCCTGGGCTTCATGGGTGTCGTGCACAAAACGCACGATCAACCCGAGAATTTTGTGCTGATATTTCAGCACCAGCAGATCGAAAGCTCGCTTGTCGCCACGCTGAACGCGTTCGACCAGCTGCTGATCCTCTTCCTGGGTTAGCATGAACACTCCTCGATAAGCCCGGAGGAGACTTGCATTACTAAACGACCAGACTTGCAAACATAGACTCGGGCTTTTCGCAAAAGTTCTCCCCCTCCAAGCAAGTTTCCTGCGGGCTCTGATTTGGCACGCACGAAAAACGCAGCGCGGGATAAACCGGCTGCGCGAATAATCTTGTTATCGGTTTCGCCGGCAGGAATCCAAACGCAGATTCCGCACTGAAGCCGACACTGTCCCTGGTTTCTGGCACCGTCTATTGATCTTGGGCCTTTGGCAAAAGTTCCAATTATTTATAGCCGTACCCACCTGACATTGCGCAACCCTGCTCGGAAAAGACTGTTTCAGCGCCGATACAGGTGTCATTTTTCAAAACCGATGAAAAAAACTTCCGACGAAGCACAGCGCTTTTTACTGCGCAGTAGTCTCACAATGCCATCTGGGCCCGGCTATTGTGCCGCCCAACCCCTCTATATACTAGTGGGCTGTGTGGCTGTCTTGACTCGCCGATCCAGCTGTCTTGCGCCAACCCCGACCCGGGTCGCTTTGAGCGGAATCCTGAAATGAGCCAACAGTTCCAACACGATGTTCTGGTGATTGGCAGCGGTGCTGCCGGTTTGACTCTCGCTTTGACCTTGCCCGGTCATCTGCGCATTGCCGTATTGAGCAAAGGCGATCTCGCCAACGGTTCGACCTTCTGGGCCCAAGGCGGCGTCGCTGCGGTGCTCGACGATACCGACACTGTCGAATCCCATGTCGACGACACCCTCAATGCGGGCGGCGGCCTGTGCCATGAAGACGCCGTACGCTTTACCGTCGAGCACAGCCGCGAAGCCATCCAATGGCTGATCGACCAAGGCGTGCCGTTCACCCGCGACGAACAGTCCGGCACTGAAGACGGTGGTTTCGAATTTCACCTGACCCGCGAAGGTGGCCACAGCCATCGACGGATCATCCATGCTGCCGACGCCACCGGCGCGGCGATCTTCAAAACCTTGCTGGCCCAGGCCAAAGAGCGCGCGAACATCGAATTGCTGGAACAGCGCGTCGCCGTCGATCTGATCACCGAACGCCGCTTGGGCATGGAAGGCGATCGTTGCCTGGGCGCTTACGTGCTGAACCGCGCCACGGGCGAAGTGGATACCTACGGCGCACGTTTCGTGATTCTGGCCTCGGGCGGCGCAGCCAAGGTCTACCTTTATACCAGCAACCCCGACGGCGCCTGCGGTGACGGCATCGCCATGGCCTGGCGTTCCGGCTGCCGCGTAGCCAATCTGGAATTCAACCAGTTCCATCCGACCTGTCTGTATCACCCGCAAGCCAAGAGTTTCCTGATTACTGAAGCGCTGCGCGGCGAAGGCGCGCATTTGAAGCTGCCCAACGGCGAGCGCTTCATGTATCGCTTCGATAAACGCGCCGAGCTGGCGCCTCGTGACATTGTCGCGCGGGCCATCGACCATGAAATGAAGCGCCTGGGTGTCGACTGCGTTTATCTCGACATCAGCCACAAGCCAGAATCGTTCGTCAAAAGCCACTTCCCGACTGTTTATGAGCGCTGCCTGGGCTTCGGCATCGACATCACCAAACAACCGATCCCGGTCGTCCCCGCCGCGCACTACACCTGTGGCGGAGTGATGGTCGATCAGCACGGTCGCACCGACGTGCCCGGCCTCTACGCCATCGGCGAAACCAGCTTCACCGGCCTGCACGGCGCCAATCGCATGGCCAGCAACTCACTTCTGGAATGCTTCGTTTATGCCCGTTCGGCAGCGGCGGACATTCTCGCGCAACTCGATGACGTCGCGGCGCCAACCGCTCTGCCCGTCTGGGATGCCAGCCAGGTGACCGACTCGGATGAAGACGTGATCATCGCGCACAACTGGGACGAGTTGCGCCGATTCATGTGGGACTACGTCGGCATCGTGCGCACCAACAAACGCCTGCAACGGGCGCAGCACCGGGTGCGTCTGCTGCTGGATGAGATCGATGAGTTTTACAGCAACTATAAAGTCAGCCGTGACCTGATCGAGTTGCGCAACCTGGCACAGGTTGCCGAATTGATGATCAGCTCAGCCATGGAACGCAAGGAAAGTCGCGGGCTGCATTACACCCTCGACTATCCGGATATGCTGCCCGAAGCGCTCGACACTATTCTGGTGCCGCCCACCTACGCCGGCTGAACTTGAGCCGCACTCGCAGGCGTCGGTGCAGATCCGCCGCCTGCGAGTCACGTGGCACGCAGATCGACCTGACCCGCCACTCTCCGCGCAGGCGAAAGCGCAGCACTACGATCAATGGCAGCGCCAGACTGTCCGGTCGTAACTGCGCAGCCTGCCAGCCATCAGCCTGATTCCAGACCTGCCAGCCATCGCCATCGCGCCGCAACCCGCAAAATGCTTGCGGATGTTTCAGCAGAATCTGCCGTGGCAGCACCCAAAAACCGTGCAGCGCACAGGCGCAAGCGCCGAGCAGGCTGGCCCAGAGCGGAATTGACAGCAGGAATAAAGAACCCATGGCGAACGCCTGGGCCAACAGATACGCCGCCAGCAACTGCCGTGAGGCATGCCAGCGGCATTCGAACGTATTACTTGGGCTGGACACGATCCAGAATCATCCGGACCATGCGTTGCAGCTCCGGATCTTCCGACTCGCTGCGCTCCATGAACCAGCCGAACATGTCCTGATCCTCACAGGTCAGCAAACGCACGTACAGATCGCGATCCACTTGATTCAACGTCGCGTAAACCTCCTGCACGAACGGCACCAGCAGCACGTCAAGCTCAAGCATGCCGCGACGGCTGTGCCAAAAGAGGCGATTCAGTTCAACTTGTTCGACCATGGAGCCCTCCTCGAATTTGCCGGGCAGTATACAGCCCCGGCGCGGGCCGCACAGTCGGCTTTGGTCGGGGACCCCTGATCCTTTATCAACTACCCATTTCAACCCTGCCCCCTTATGATGTGCCCCAGTCTATTTACCCTGCGATGACCCATGGCCGATTCTGCTTTTTTCTGCACCCTGTCTCATGAAGGCGTACTCGCGGTTCGCGGTGCGGACGCCGGAAAATTCCTGCAAGGCCAGTTGACCTGCAATATCAATTACCTGAGCGACACCCGCGCCAGCCTCGGCGCCCGCTGCACGCAGAAAGGCCGGATGCAGTCGAGCTTCCGCATCCTGCTTGAGGGCGACGGCGTGGTGATGGCGATGGCCAGCGAGCTGCTCGAGCCGCAACTGGCCGACCTGAAAAAGTACGCGGTGTTCTCCAAATCGAAACTGACCGACGAAAGCGCCGCCTGGGTGCGCTTCGGTCTGGCACATGGCGATGCAGCCCTGACCAGCCTCGGTCTGGCACTGCCCGCCGAAACCGACAGCGTTGTACGCAATGAAGGCCTGATCGCAATTCGCGTTTCGCCCGAGCGCGCCGAACTCTGGGTGCCTGCCGCTCAGGCGCCAAACATTCAAAGCCAACTGTCCGCCACGCTGGCTGAGGGCGAACTGAATCAATGGCTGCTGGGCCAGATCCGCGCCGGTATCGGCCAGGTCATGCCTTCCACTCGCGAACTGTTCATCCCGCAGATGCTCAATCTGCAGGCGGTCGGCGGGGTGAGCTTCAAGAAAGGTTGCTACACCGGCCAGGAAATCGTTGCGCGCATGCAGTACCTGGGCAAGCTCAAGCGGCGCCTGTACCGCCTGCACCTCGACGCAGCCGAGTTGCCGGAGCCCGGCACTCAGTTGTTCGCGCCCAGCCACAACAGCTCGATCGGCGAAGTGGTGCTGGCGGCCAATGCCGAGGGAAACATTGAACTCCTGGCCGTGTTGCAGGCCGAAGCTGCCGAAGCCGGTGATTTGCGTCTGGGCGCCCTCGAAGGCCCCGCGTTGCACGTGCTCGACCTGCCTTACGAACTGGATCGCGACCGCGAAATCCAGCGTTGATCGCAGCATTGTTGCAACACCCTAGAGAGTCCAAATGAGCGAACTGGCGGAAAAGGTCCAACAGGATTTGGTTGCGGCCATCGATAACGATGACCTGGTTCTGCCAACGTTGCCGGAAGTGGCCCTGCAGATTCGCAAGGCCGCCGAGGATCCGGAAATCAGCGTCAGCGATCTGAGCAAAGTCATCGGCCGCGATACCGCGCTGTCGGCGCGCCTGATCAAAGTGGTCAACAGTCCGCTGCTGCGCGCCGCGCAGGAAGTCACCGACCTGCACACCGCCATCACCCGTTTGGGCATCAACTACAGCAGCAACCTGGCGATCGGTCTGGTGATGGAGCAGATCTTCAATGCCCGCTCCGAGGTGGTCGAACAGAAGATGCGCGAAGTCTGGCGCAGCAGTCTGGAAATCGCTGGCGTCAGCTATGCGCTGTGTCGTCGTCACACTCAGCTCAAACCCGATCAGGCGGCACTCGGCGGGCTGGTGCATCAGATTGGTGTGTTGCCGATCCTGACTTACGCCGAAGACCACAATGAACTGCTCTCGGATGCGGTCAGCCTGACCCATGTGATCGAGCAGATTCACCCATTGCTGGGCGAGAAATTGCTGCGGGTCTGGGAGTTTCCCGAGCGCCTGGTGCATTTGCCGTTGCTGTATCAAGACTTCAGCCGCGACTCGACGCGCATCGATTACGTCGATGTCGTGCAAGTGGCCAATTTGTATTGCCGCAAGGACACCGATCATCCGTTTGCGCGGATTGATCCGTTTAGCGTGCCGGCGTTCAGGAAGCTGGGGATTGACCCGGAGAACAAGCAGTTCTGCGCGGATCTGGAAGAATCGCGGTCGATGTTCTACTGACCTGTGGTGAGGGGATTTATCCCCGTTGGGTTGCGCAGCGACCCTAGACTCTGCGATCCGAACCGCGACTGCTGCGCAGCCGAGCGGGGATAAATCCCCTCGCCACAAAAAACCCTTGCCACAAAAGTATTACCCGGCAATAAAACTGACCCGCACCTTCAACCCTGCCTGCTCGCCATCATGCAAGGTGATCTGCGCCAGATGCGCGCGACAGATCTCGCCGACAATCGCCAAGCCCAGACCTGAACCGGCAACCTGCTGATTGCGCCGATAAAACCGTTCGAACACTCGATCACGCTCGTGCAGCGGGATGCCCGGCCCGTCGTCCTCAACCTCAAGCACCGCCGGGGCCGTGACCCGCAGAATCACATTGCCGCCCGATGGCGTATGCGCCAGCGCGTTGTCGACCAGATTGCTCAGCAGCTCATTGAGCAGCGTCGGCTCACCGCGCAGCCACACCGGCTCATCCGCTTCAAGCGCCAGCGCCACGCCGCGCTTGTGCGCCAACGGCGCCATGGCCATGCCCAGCTCTCGGGCCAACTGACTCAGATCGAGCAACTGCGCCCCACCCTCGGCAATTGCCCGCGCACCGTTTTCGACCCGGGCCAGCGATAGCAGCTGATTGGCCAGATGGGTCAGGCGATCGGTGCTTTGCGCGGACGATTCAAGGGTGGTGCGCCAGGTCTCCGGCTCGTTCGAGCGCAGGCCCAGTTCCAGGCGTGCCTTGAGTGCGGCCAGCGGCGTACGCAACTCGTGAGCGGCATCGGCGATGAACTGCGCCTGCCGCTCGAACTGGCCGCGCAGACGCTCGGTGAAATGATTGAGCGCGCGGACCAAGGGTCCCAATTCATGCTGCACTTCCACCAGCGGCAGCGGCCGCAAGTCGTCGGGCTGGCGTTCCTCAACAGCGGTTCTTAACCGCTCCAGCGGGCGCAACGCCGCACTTACCGCGAACCACACCAGCAGCAATGCACCCACGGCCAACATGCCCAGGCGCAACAGGGTGTCAGCCGCCAGACTGCGCGCCATGCTGACCCGCGCTTCGTCGGTTTCAGCCACGCGGATTTCCGCCATGCCGTTCATGTTCGGCTCGCTTACCGCTTTGAGCAGGCTGACCACACGCACGTTCTGGCCGTTGTACTTCGCGTTGTAAAAGCGCGCCAGCGCCGGATAGCTGTCGGTACGTGGCGTGCCGGGCGGTGGCCCGGGGAGATTTTCGTAGCCGGAAATCAGCTTCTGGTGAATGTCGTTGACCTGGTAATAGATGCGCCCGGCGCTGTCGTAGGCGAAGGTGTCCAGCGCCACGTAAGGCACGTCGGCGCTGAGGCTGCCATCACGCTGCGACAATCCGGCAGCGATGGTCCGTGCCGAGGCCAGCAGCGTGCGGTCATACGCGGTGTCGGCGGCTTCGCGACCATTCCAATAAGCGCTCAAGCCACTGGCAAGCATCAGCACCACCAGCAACCATCCAAGGTTCCACAGCAACCGCCAGCGCAGGCTGCTGGGCTTATGCATCGCGGCTTTCCAGCAGATAGCCGAGGCCACGGAAGGTGACGATGGCCACGGGCTGGCCATCGAGCTTCTTGCGCAAGCGGTGCACGTAGATTTCGATGGCGTCGGGGCTGGCTTCTTCGTCGAGGCCGAACACCTGCGCGGCCAGTTGTTCCTTGCTCATCACTCGCCCCGGCCGCGCGATCAACGCTTCGAGGACGGCCTGCTCGCGAGAGGTGAGGGTCAGCAGTTCGTCGCCGAGGGTGAAGCGCCGCGTATCGAGGTCGTAAGCCAGCACACCACAGCGTTGCTGACGCTCGCCGCCCAGCACACTGCGGCGCAGCAGGGCTTTGACTCGCGCTTCCAGTTCCGTCAATTCGAACGGCTTGGCCAGGTAGTCGTCAGCACCGAGATTGAGGCCATGCACGCGATCCTTGACGTCACTGCGCGCGGTCAGCATCAACACCGGCAGGTTCTTGCCGCGAGCACGCAGCCGCGCCAGCACCTCGAAACCGTCCATGCGCGGCAGGCCGACGTCGAGGATCGCCACGGCGTATTCCTCACTTCCCAGCGCCAGGTCGGCGGCTACGCCATCGTGCAACACATCCACCGTCAGACCGGTGCTCTTGAGCGCCTGAGCCACGCTTTCGGCCAGTTGCAGATGGTCTTCGACGAGCAGAACACGCATGGATTTTTACCTCGTTCAGGGTTGGCCGACGCCACGCTTTGTCGCGGAGTTTACAGCCGCAACCGCCGCTGTGAAGCCCGAAAAACCGTGAAAGACAATTGAAAGGTTGTTGAAAGGTTAGCCGGTTAGAGTCGGCCCACGGACAGTTTCGACTGTCGCCGCTGCCGCCACACAGCGCAACGCAAAACGCCATGAAGCGTTTTCGACTCATAAGAACAATAACGGAGTACCCCAGCATGCCCTCCATGCGCACCGAGGCTGTAATGCCTGCTCGCCTTGCTCGATTCCACCGTTGCACCGTCGGCTTCTCGCCGCAGTCCTGTTTCCCCTCCGTTGTTTCAGTCGTTGCGCTCGCGCCGCGAGAAAACTGCGCCTGCCGCTAGGTTTTCGCGTTGCCCTTTGGTCATTCGGTCCATCCATAACAACAACTCCTCTGGAGACTCAAATGAACGTATCACTGCGTAAAGTTGCTCTCGCCGCTGGCGCGATGCTGTTTGCCGGCCAACTCATGGCCGAGCCGAAACGTCCGGAATGCATCGCCCCCGCCTCCCCCGGCGGTGGTTTCGACCTGACCTGCAAACTGGTGCAGAGCGCACTGGTCAACCAGAAGCTGCTGAGCAAACCGATGCGCGTGACCTACATGCCCGGCGGCGTCGGCGCGGTGGCTTACAACGCAGTAGTGGCGCAACGTCCGGCGGATGCCGGCACGCTGGTGGCGTGGTCGAGCGGTTCGCTGCTGAACCTGGCCCAAGGCAAGTTCGGTCGCTTCGATGAAACCAACGTGCGCTGGCTCGCGGCCGTCGGCACCAGCTACGGCGCCATCGCAGTGAAAAGCGATTCGCCCTACAAGACCCTCGACGATCTCGTTCAGGCGTTGAAGAAAGATCCAGGCTCGGTGGTTATCGGCTCCGGCGGCACCGTCGGCAGCCAGGACTGGATGCAGACCGCACTGATCGCCAAGGCTGCCGGGATCAACCCGCGCGAACTGCGTTACGTGGCACTCGAAGGCGGCGGTGAAATCGCCACGGCCCTGCTCGGCGGCCACATCCAGGTCGGCAGTACCGACATCTCCGACTCCATGCCGCACATCCAGAGCGGCGACATGCGTCTGCTCGCGGTGTTCTCGGACAAGCGTCTCGACGAACCGGAAATGAAGGACATCCCGACCGCTCGCGAGCAAGGCTACGACATCGTCTGGCCAGTGGTGCGTGGCTTCTACCTCGGGCCAAAAGTCAGCGACGAAGACTACGCCTGGTGGAAGGACTCCTTCGACAAACTGCTGGCTTCCGACGAGTTCGCCAAGCTGCGCGATCAGCGTGAGCTGTTCCCGTTCGCCATGACCGGCCCGGAACTGGACACCTACGTGAAGAAGCAGGTTGCCGACTACAAAGTGCTGGCCAAAGAGTTCGGCCTGATCCAGTGATCGTCTCTGTCTAGTGGCTGCGTCTCCTACGCGGGGACGCAGCACAGGAGCTCCCATGCTTATTCAACGCATTTTCGCCTCGGTGTTGCTGCTGGTGTGTGCCGGCCTGGCACTGATGGCGTGGCCGTACCAAGCGGCTTTTTCCTATGAACCGGTCGGCCCGCGCGCCTTTCCGCTGCTGATGCTCGGCCTGATGGGGCTGGCGCTGCTGTACATGGTGTTTCGCCCGGCGCCGATCAAACACAACCCGGATGAGCCGCCGCTGGATCGCGAAACCCTGACCAAGATCGGTCTGTGCGTGGTGTTGTTGCTGGTGTTCGCCGGCACCTTCGAACCCCTTGGTTTCATCGTGGCCAGCATCATTACCGGCGTACCGATGGCCCGTCTCTATGGCGGCCGCTGGCTGCCGAGCGTGGTGATCATCAGCCTGATGGCGGTTGGTCTCTATCTGCTGTTCGATCGCTTGATGGATGTTCCGCTGCCCCTCGGCCTGCTCAGCGTCCTGGAGAACTGATATGGATACCCTTGGCTATTTGGGTCAGGGCTTCGGCGTCGCGCTGAGCCCGTACAACCTGGTGACCGCACTGTGCGGCACCCTGATCGGCACCGTCGTCGGCCTGTTGCCGGGCCTTGGTCCGATCAACGGCGTGGCGTTGCTGATTCCGATCGCGTTCGCGCTCGGCCTGCCGCCGGAGTCGGCGCTGATCCTGCTCGCGGCGGTCTATCTGGGCTGCGAATACGGCGGCCGGATCAGCTCGATCCTGCTGAACATTCCGGGTGAAGCTTCCACCGTCATGACCACCCTCGACGGCTACCCGATGGCTCGTAAAGGTATGGCCGGTGTCGCGCTGTCACTGTCGGCGTGGAGTTCGTTCATCGGCGCGTTCATCGCCACCTGCGGCATGGTCCTGTTTGCGCCGCTGCTGGCGAAATGGGCGATTGCCTTCGGACCGGCGGAATACTTCGTGCTGATGGTGTTCGCGATTGTCTGTCTCGGCGGCATGGCCGGTGATCGACCGCTGAAGACCTTTATTGCGGCGCTGATCGGTCTGTTCCTTTCCACCGTCGGCATCGACGCCAACAGTGGCGTGTACCGCTTCACCGGCGACAACATTCACCTGACCGACGGCATCCAGTTCGTCGTGCTGGTGCTGGGTCTGTTCTCGATCAGCGAAATCCTTCTGCTGCTGGAAAAAACCCACCACGGCCAGGAAGCGGTGAAAGCCACCGGCCGGATGATGTTCAACTTCAAGGAAGCGGCGTCGGTTTTCGTCGTCAACGTGCGCTGCGGCGTGCTCGGTTTCATCATGGGCGTGCTGCCCGGTGCCGGCGCAACGCTCGCCAGTGCCGTGGCCTACATGACCGAGAAGCGCATCGCCGGCACCAGCGGCAAATTCGGTGAAGGCGATCCCCGTGGTCTGGCCGCGCCGGAAACCGCTATCGGCGGCGCGGCGTGCGGCGCTCTCGTTCCGATGCTGACCCTCGGCGTTCCGGGTTCGGGTACCACCGCAGTGATGATCGGCGCGCTGTCGCTGTACAACATCACCCCGGGCCCACTGCTGTTCCAACAGCAACCGGACATCGTCTGGGGCCTGATCGCTTCGTTGTTCATTGCCAACGTGATGCTGGTGATCCTCAACATCCCGATGATCCGCGTATTCACCCGCATCCTCGCCGTGCCGAACTGGGCGCTGGTGCCGATCATCGCGATCATCACCGGGATCGGCGTTTACGCGGTGCACGCGACCACCTTCGATCTGTTCCTGATGATCGGTATCGGCATCTTCGGTTACATCCTGCGCAAGCTGGATTTCCCGCTGTCGCCGCTCCTGCTGGGCTTCATCCTCGGTGGCCTGATGGAGCAGAACCTGCGTCGCGCCCTGTCGATCTCCAATGGCGCGCTGGAGATTCTCTGGTCGAGTCCGATCACCTTCGGTTGCTGGATCCTCACCGCGATCATGCTGCTGATGCCGCTGATCCGCATCTGGCGCAAGCGTTCGGCGGCACGACGCGTCATTGCCGATGTTTGATCGCTTGTCCCTGAAAGCCTGGTGGGGCACCCCGCTGGTCGGTCTGCTTGGCGGTTTCATCGCCAGCCAGATCGGCTGGCCGCTACCGTGGATGGTCGGCTCGTTGCTGGCGATCATCCTGGTGCGCTGCCTGACGCCGTGGCAACTGGCGGAAATCCCCGGCGGGCGCAAGTGCGGCCAGTGGATCGTCGGCATCGGTATCGGCCTGCACTTCACCCCGCTGGTGATGGAACAGGTGCTCAGTCATTTCGGTTTGATCTTCTTCGGTGCGCTGGTTACCAGCCTGTCTGCGGTGGTCGGCGTATGGCTGATGCGCCGCACCGGCGAGGATCGCGCCACGGCGTTTTTCTCAAGCATGCCCGGTGGTTCCGGGGAGATGGTCAACCTCGGCGCGCGCAACGGTGCTCTGCTCAGCCATGTCGCAGCCGGGCAGAGTCTGCGGGTGTTGGTGGTGGTGTTGTGCGTGCCGGCAGCGTTCAAGTATCTGCTCGGTGACGGCACGCCGATTTCTCACGCCGGCAGTGTCGATTGGCGCTGGCTGGCGATTCTGTTTCCGGCGGGCGCCCTGCTCGCCTGGCTCTGGCAGCGTCTGCGCCAACCCAATCCATGGCTGTTCGGGCCGTTGCTGGTCAGTGCGGCAGTCAGCATTACGTGGGATCTGCACATCGGCTTACCCAACGGCGGCAGTCAGATCGGCCAATGGCTGATTGGCAGCGGTCTGGGCTGTCACTTCAATCGGCAGTTCTTCCGCCGCGCGCCGTCGTTCATGGGCCGGACGTTGATCGGCACGGCGCTGACCATGTTGATCGCGTCGCTGGCGGCGTTGGGCTTGAGTGCGTTGACCCATCTGGATCTGCGTTCGCTGACCTTGGGCATGATGCCCGGCGGGATCGCCGAGATGAGCCTGACGGCGGAGACCCTGCAACTGTCGGTGCCGCTGGTGACGGCGATGCAGGTGATGCGGCTGTTGTTTGTGCTGTTTCTGGCGGAGCCGTTGTTCAAGTACTGGAATCGTATTCCAGAGTCCTGACTGACTGATCGTTCCCACGCTCTGCGTGGGAATGCCTCAATGGACGCTCCGCGTCCGCTTTGGGACGCAGAGCGTCCCGGGCTGCATTCCTTTGCTGCGCGTGGGAACGATCTCAGGCGAGAGGCGGCAAGCGCCAGTCGATCGGCGTTTCGCCATTCTGTTCGAGAAACTTGTTGGTCCGGCTGAAATGCCCACAGCCCAAAAACCCCCGATAGGCCGACAACGGCGACGGATGCACCGAGGTCAGCACCAGGTGCTTGGTCGCGTCGATCAGCTTCTGCTTGCTCTGCGCATGGGCGCCCCAAAGCATGAACACCAGATGCGGCTGCCGTTCGCTGACCACTTCAATGATGCGGTCGGTGAAGTGTTGCCAGCCCTTGTCCTTGTGCGCGTTGGCGTTGGCGCGTTCAACCGTCATGGTGGTGTTGAGCAGCAGCACGCCCTGTTCGGCCCAGCTCTGCAGGTAGCCGTGGTTGGGAATGTCGATATTGAGGTCGCGCTTCAGCTCTTTATAGATGTTGACCAGCGACGGCGGTGCCGGCACGCCCGGTTGCACCGAAAAGCACAGACCGTGGGCCTGGCCCGGGCCGTGGTAAGGGTCCTGGCCGAGAATCACCACTTTCACCTTGTCCAGCGGCGTTGAGTTCAGGGCATTGAAAATCATCGGTCCCGGCGGATAGATCTCCTTGCCGGCCGCCCGCTCCTGCTGCAGAAAGCTGCGCAACTCTGCCATGTAAGGCTGGTCGAACTCAGCACGCAGTGCCTCCTTCCAGCTCGGTTCGAGTTTGATACGGTCGTCAGCAGTCATGGTCATTTCCGGCAAAAACAATGGGGCGAACCCTAGGAAAGCCGACCACGCTTGTCAATTGATCTGACGCAGATCCGGCACTTTCCCCCATAGCGATCATACTGTTCGCTCAAATTCCCGATCGAGGTCACGATGAATCTGCACTTCGAAGAACTAACCGGTACCGACGGCGCCCGCATCGGCATCGCCAGCCTGGATGCCGAAAAATCGCTGAACGCACTGTCCCTGCCGATGATCAACGCGCTCAGCGACAAATTGAACGCCTGGGCCAATGACCCGCAAATCGTCTGCGTGCTGCTGCGCGGCAACGGCGCCAAAGCCTTCTGCGCCGGCGGCGAGGTGCGCAGTCTGGTCGAAGCCTGCCGCGCTCACCCCGGCGAAGTCCCTCCGTTGGCCGCGCAGTTTTTCAGCGCGGAATATCGCCTCGATTACAGCCTGCATACCTATCCCAAGCCGCTGATCTGCTGGGGTCACGGTTATGTGCTCGGTGGCGGCATGGGTCTGCTGCAGGGCGCCAGCACGCGGATCGTCACGCCGAGCAGCCGTCTGGCGATGCCGGAAATCACCATTGGTCTGTATCCGGACGTTGGCGCCAGTTGGTTTCTTGCGCGGTTACCGGGCAAGCTCGGCTTGTTTTTCGGCCTGACCGGCACGCATATCAACGGCCGTGATGCGCTGGATCTGGATCTGGCCGACCGCTTCCTGCTCGACGAACAGCAACCGCAATTGATCGAAGGCTTGCTGCAATTGAACTGGCAGGAACAGACCGCCATGCAGCTCAACAGCCTGCTCAAGGCTCTGCAGCAGGAGGCACTCGAGCAAATGCCCGAAGCGCAGTGGCTGCCGCGTCGTCAGCAGATCGACGAACTGCTCGATGTCAGCGACGTTGCCTGTGCGTGGAAAGCCATCAGCCTGCACCGCGACAGCAGCGATCCATTGATCGCCCGCGCGGCGAAAACCATGACCGAGGGTTCACCGCTGACCGCGCATCTGGTCTGGGAACAGATCAGCCGCGCGCGGCACATGTCGCTGGCCGAAGTATTTCAGATGGAATACACCCTGAGCCTCAATTGCTGCCGTCATCCGGAATTCAGCGAAGGCGTGCGCGCGCGTTTGATCGACAAGGATCAGAAGCCGCACTGGCACTGGCCGGATATCAATAACGTGCCGGATGCAGTGGTCGAGGCGCACTTTCACAAGGTATGGGAGGGGCGGCATCCGTTAGCGGATCTGACCCAGTATTGAGATGACGCGAGGCCCGCGATGGCGACTGGATTGCCATCGCGGGCCGGCTCAATCGGTCGTCTTGTCAGACATTCAGCTCGTAGAACTCAATGATTTCCTTGATTGCCCGCTGCGCTTCATCGTCGCCCTTTATCAAAATATCCTCGACATCCCTCAGTGGCGGAAGCGGGTGCAGACGTTCAGCAATTTGCGTTGCGCTGTAGTCTTGAGTCGCTGTTCCTTCGCTGACTCTTATGAAGCCAATAGCGCTTTCACCTGCGGCAAAGTGCCTGGAAACCCGGATTTTCGGCGCCATGCCGTAATCCACCACGATCACCAGATCATCGCGCTCACGATGAAACTTCAGGTTGTCGATCGTCAGCCTGCGTTCGGAAAAATCGATTCCATCCTGTCCGCCTCCGTTGTTGATGATCACGTCTCTGCCGAGGCCATCGTATCGGTAGAGATCATTTCCAGCGCCGCCCGCCAGCGTGTCATTGCCCGGCCCACCCACCAGCAGGTCGTCACCGAGGCTGCCCGTGAGCACGTCATCCCCTTGGATGCCTCGGATCTCCCCCGCGCCGCTTATCGTGTCGTTGCCGCGACCGCCTACGAGTGGCAGCGCTCGTCCGTCTCGCAGGGAGGTTGAACGGGTGGGATGGTTGACGATGACACCCGTACGAAAAGTCTCGGGCGCAGGGCCGAGCTGACTTGATTCCAGGAGCTGCTTCAAATTTTCGACCGACCCATCGGCGAACTTGACGAGCTCAATACCGGCGCCCTCAAGTTCACCGTTGAGGGGCAAGACGATGCGGACTTTCTGTGTCCCGCCCCATTGGATATCGAGTGTCGGGTGAAGCATTTTCGCTCTCGGCGGGTTGCGGTAAGCCCCGCGATCCGGGTTGGGCTCCAGCTCGACATGGGTGGTCTCAATCAGCGCAGCACCCCAGCTCAATTGCAGTGCATCGCGCTGCGCATCTGCTGGAAGAACGACCGTGTCCTGATCGATCAATCCGTACTCGTCTTTCCACCCCGCTACGCCGACTTCTGCACGATGGAAAACAGGGTTGAGCACGTCCGCAATCGTGGTTGTCGCCCCGGCATGCGCTTGCACGATGTAGGTGTCGGCGCCGTCTTCGCCGTAGAGCCAGTCATCACCCGATCCGCTGAGCAGATAGTCGGCGCCCTCGGAGCCGAGCAAGGTATCGTCACCTGCACCTGCGGATAAAAACGCGCCCGGTGTTCTGTCGCCGACAGTGCCGTAGTCAAGTGGGGAGCCTGCATAAGCGACGATCAGATCGTCTCCCGCGCCGCCGTGGAAAACGTTTTCCACTTCGACGTTGACCCGCCCGCCGGCATCGTTGCCATGGACGATTTTGCGTTTGATCGTTTCAGTTGTGACATCCCAGCGAAACGCCTTGGGCACTGTTGCGCCCGAACCGAAGCTTGCCGCCGGATAGACGCACCAGCCTTCAAGCGCGCCGGATTGCTTTCGGTCCTCAACCAATACGTCGCCCGTATTGAAGGAAAACCCGTTGGCCGAGCCGGATCGATAATAGCGAGGCGCCTGACTTGAGGAGGCGACTGCTCCCTCGGCTTTCACCGGTTTATGTTCGACACGGGTTGTGGTTGTCGACTGCCTTTCACTGACCACAGCGTGCCCTGCATCAGCCTTCATCCATGGCGGCGTTTCAGACAGTGTCCCTGCGTCGATGCTGTCCTCGCTCAGCTCGGTGTGAGTGGTGTAACCGGTGTCGCTGGTGGTGACATGACTGCGCACCCAGACGCCTTGCTCATTCAAGGTAAAACCTGTGGCGTGTCTGCGGGCGGAGCGTTTTGACTTGATTTGCGCGAGGAACTCATCGGTCCAGTTGACCGTTTGAACAGATGCCACTGAGCCTTGCGCCGCAGCGGTGACATCGTCTGGCTTAACCGGATCCTCAACTTTGCTTTCAGGGGTTGCCGGGACGGTGACAGGTTCCGGTACGGGTGGCTCGGACATCTCTATCGGTGGCAATGTTTTGCGCAGGACATCTGCGTAATCCAGTACCCCGCCGTCGCTGAAACTGAATGTGGAATCCTTCCACTTCTCGTGATTCTTGATGAGTATCGCGTCGCCTGTGCCATTGGCCAGTCGCAACACCGTACCGACGGAAACTTCGATAACGTCGGCCTTCAGACTTTTCGCGCAAAACCCTGCACCGAACCTGATGATGTTGCGGCCGCCGGCATCGGTGACGATATCCAGGCCGTCGCCAGCGCCGAAATAGTAGATGTCGGCGCCATCCATGCCATCCAGCACGTCAGCACCGGGACCGCCATCAAACACGTTGTCACCGGAATCACCGCGAAGGTAGTCCGTCCCTTCCCCGCCCAGCAGGGTGTCGTTGCCACCACCTCCGAGCAGCGTGTCGTTACCTGAGCCACCGTGCAGATAATCGGCATTGTGCTCGGCCTCAGCGCTGTTTTCGTAATCGCCGGCAAGAATGTCGTCATCCGCGCCGCCGTCCAGCGTGTCGGCACCGAAACCACCCTGTAACGTATCGTTTCCTTCGCCGCCCTGAAGCACGTCATTGTTGCTTCCGCCCGGTTGCAGGTCAGATACGTCGCCATCGAGAAAATCAGCCCCTGCGCCACCCGTCAGCGTATCCGCGCCGCCCATGCCGCGCAGGGTGTCATCCCCCGCGCCGCCATCGAGAAAGTCGTTGCCGTGATAGCGAACCGGATGCTCAGGGCTATCGCCGATCAGATCGTCATTACCTTCGCCGCCGAAGAACAAATCATCGCCACCGCCGCCCCAGAGCGTGTCATCGCCGGAGCCACCGTCCAGCAGATCATCGCCAAAAAAATGCGCGGCATCGCCTTCGACGCCGTCCAGTACGCCGTCATCACCCTGCAAAATGTCGTTGCCAGGGCCGCCATACAGCGCGTCGCTGCCACCGTTACCGGCGAGCCGGTCATCACCGCTACCGCCGTCCAGCACATCGTTGCCATGGTGTTTGCTGGGTAGCCCACCGCCCCAATCGAGGTTGTCGCCGAGCATTACGTCGTTGCCGCTGCCACCGGTCAGGGTGTCGTCACCTTGATCGCCTTTGAGAAAATCGTCGTCAGCTCCGCCGTCAAGCAGGTCCTCACCCCAGCCGCCGTTGATAATGTCCTTGCCGCCCTGCCCGTACAGCACGTCGTCACCGCCCTCGGGCGCACTGTTTATCGAGGCCTTTGAATAGACCGCTCGGTGACTGGTTACACCGCGAGCTATGGGGACGTCAGCGCGTTTGACCGCCCAACCTTGTTCCAGTGCACCGGTGGTTTCGTCTCCGGATAACACATCGTCGCCAGCACCGCCGATCAAGGTATCCCGGTCATTACCACCAAGCAGAACATCTCGGGATGCCGTACCGATAAGCAAATCGTCACCTTGCCCGCCGTCGAGCCAGTCTCCGCGACTTGCCTTGCCCTTGGCGTCACCGTCGGCCATAGCTTTTTCGAGCGTCGTCTGCTTGTCGCCGAATAACCGATCGTCTCCAGCCTTGCCGAACAATCGATCAGAACCACCCAAGCCGAGAATGACGTCGTCTGCGGCGGAACCGTAAAGTACGTCGGCCTTGTTGCGCTGTTTTACCTGGGGCAGCAGCACCACGTTGCCCAGTTCATCAAAGGAGGGCTGATCGCCGGGGACACTCGGATCTGTGTCTTTGGCTTTCCAGTCGCCCTGAAGCGTCAAAGCCGCAGCAGTGAGCGGCTGCCCCTCGTATTCAGGGAGGCGGATGCCAAGCATCCCGGGCTGAAAGTTCTTGATGACCACCAGATCGCTCTGGCCATATTTGATGTTGAGGGTGTTTTCAACAAGCGTCAGGGTGATGGACCGATCCTCGGCAGACCAGATATTGCTCAGAGGCGCGCGGCGTTTGAGTGCGGGAATCGGTGCGCCGTTGATCCACAGCTGCCCATCGGCGTTGGCATCAAGAATCTCGTCGATGCCATCGCCGCTGGCGAATTCATAACGGTCGTTGCCTTCGCCCCCGATCAAGGAGTCGTTACCCTTTCCTCCGATCAGAACATCGTCACCGGCCATCCCGTACAACTCATCATTGCCGTCACCTCCGGTTAGCGAGTCGTTACCGCGACCACCTTCAATGACATCGTGACCGGCCATCCCATGGATCGAGTCATTGCCCACGCCGCCATACAGATGATCGGCATTTGCGCCGCCGGCGAAAGATCGCCCACCGTCATCACCGAACATGGCCAGCGGGTTCAGCACTCCGGTGGTCATCGGCGCCTGTTTGCCTGAGGCGAGATCGGAGTAGGAAAACTGCTGCAGCGAGTGTTCTGCGAACGAGCCTTGGGTTCGGGCAATCAAACGGGCGAGCATCTGCGCACGGTCCGCCAGCCACTGCGCGGTGATAAAGCCTTCGCCAGTGTGCGGATCGTAAAGCTCGAGGTTGCGATCGGGATAACCGTCGGCTCGTTCTATGACGACTTCACTGAGTTGCTGCAAAGAATTGCGCAACGCCAGACCGAGCGGCGTCGCCTCGCCTGCCAGTTTCGCCCATGCATTGGCATTGCCGAACTCGCCTATTGTCCGGGTGACGATGCTTTGCGACTGCTCTGGGGAGAATGCCGAGAAGAAGGCGTAAGCGTTGCTGGCGAAGGTGTCATTGGTGGTGGGTATGGCAGCAGAATCGCCGTCGTAAGTGCGCTTGAACATGTCGAGAAATTCGTTCTGGCCGCAGCGCAAGATCAGCTCGACCACGGCGGCAACAGGCGTGCCTTCGACTACATGCTGAATCAGCGGATTCACACTGCCACTGGCCAGCGCGATGTTGATTTGCTCGGGTACGACCGAGAGCAGACTTTGCAGTGGATTGATGCCGAAATTGCTGATCGCCGCTTGCAGGCCGACGCTATAGGCGTCGATGGCGAAGAGAATGTTTTTATAGTCGTCGAGCCGGTTGGGTTTTGCCTGAGTGGGTGGGCCGTCATCTTCCGCATTCGGGTCGCCAGCAGAGATCAGTCTCCAGGTTTCATAGGGAGGTTTACCGCCCAGCAGGCTGAATCCGACTGTTCCAGACCAGCCGGCATTGCGTTTCACGGCGGTATCGTCCTCCCCGCAAACCTCCTTGAACAGCGCCTCGCCAATCGCGCTGGCGTCGATTTCAGCGATCTGGCTGATTGACGGAACCGTCCACGGCGCCAGTTGACCGGCAAGGGATCCGTTGATCAGGGTATTGATGAAGTTGACGGCAACCTGGTTGGATGAAAGCTGCATCAGGTCTTCACTGAAAATTGTATTCAGTCTGAGTTCACCCTGGCGTGAGGTGTAACCACGAATCAGGGCAGAGTAGGCACCGTTTCCACCGTTGGCATCAATGGCCACGGCGAGCCAGAGTCTGGCGCTTTTCAGCACGTCTCCAGCCTCTTTATCGGCAGCTGCAACGTCGGAAACTTTCTCACCAATAATATCGAACAGCTTTTGGTACAGGGGGGCGCAGCTTGCCCCTGCTAATTTCAGTGCATCGTACTGAAGTTGTTTTGAGCGCAGCCTCATTCCTTTGCAAATATTTGCTGCGTTGAAAATCTCTGATTTTTCCATATCGCTGAATACATAACTCATTGTTACTTCCTTGTAATAACAGAGCGTGAAAGATAGTCACTGAGATATCTGAGCATCTCAGGTGCTTCGCGTAATGACGCTAATCCGAGACCTACGCTACCGTGCCCCCCGGCAAAGTCGAAGTTATCCAGATTGATATTGCAGAAGAAATTCAGTTTGCCGAAATCAAGATTTTCCAATTCAGTTCTGCTGAACCTTGCCAGTTTCTCGTCAGTCAGCCTTTCCTCCGAAGCCGGGCGAATCAAGCCGTCACAGTTGATCAACCGAGGGGTTCCATCTCGCCGCGGCCAGCCAGTAATGACAAACGTTCTAACCGAATCTTCATTCTTGAAATGCGGCGGAGGTGCATCGAGCCAAATCTCCAGCCCCGGATAATTCTTTAGTTTCACAATCAACTCATCCGGCCAGTTGACGTGTCGATAACCCCGCTCATGGGGCTCGGTAGTTTCCTTTCTGGTAAAAAGCCCGGCATTCAATTTATAGAGCCGCCAGCTTTCGGGGATCGGTTCCACGCGCTGATTCTGGTGCCGATGCAGCCCCGTCCCGGTCCACCAGAAAAGGCCCTTCAGAGCAATCGCCAGACACGCTTTCTTGTTCACCATCTCAGGCATGCCAACGTAAAACTCCGGGACTAGCGTCTTATCTATATAGGCGCCGCCTAATATCGGCACTTGCTTCATGCTCGCCAGCTTGCTCTGGCAAGCTTTCTCGTTTGCCTGGTGAATAGCCGCCGACTCGGCAGATTGTTCTTTGCGAATATAAAATTCCGCTACGCAATAACAGACATAAAAGAACAATCCATACTTCAATAACCTTTTAAACCACTTGATCGTCTGCTTACGCGACTTCCTGGACATTTCAAACCTCCCGCTCAAACTGCGGAACGGTTGGTATGTCGTTATGCCCGGATATCGCGCTTGCAAAAATCTCAAAATATTGGCTCACGCCCGATTCCACACTGAACCGACCTGCCGTCAACTTCGCGGCGCTGGCAAGAGCATCGTACTCACCTGCCGACTTCAAAACCTTGCTTACACTTTTGGCAATTCCTTGATGGTCGAAGAAATCCACCAACACGCCATTAGCCCCATCGACAATGACTTCCCTTACCGGAGCCGTATCCGACGCAACAACCACACAACCAGACGCCATCGCCTCCAGTAACGACCACGACAAGACAAACGGATACGTCAAATAAACATGGACTTTGGAACATGTCAGAACCGCGCGGAAAGTCTGGTAAGGAAGTTTCCCTGTGAAATGCACTCTGGAGTGATCGAAACTGACTTCTGCCTCCATCCTGCTGCGCCAATCCGGGTACCCGACCGGCTTACTCCCATAACTGACACCGTCACCGCCAACCACGATGATCTGCGCATCTGGGCACTCGGCCTGAATAAGCGGGATCGCTCGCATGAAACTGTGAAAGCCGCGATAAGGCTCAAGGTTTCTGGCGACATAGGTAACGATCGGCTGTCCCGCTTTGAGCTCGATTCCATTGGGCAATCTGACTGCCCCGACTTTCGCCAGGTCTGAACGTTGAATCACACCTTCGTGAATGACCCGAATCGCCGACCGGTAAGCGGCCGGAAACAGGCTGCGCTGCCACTGCGTAGGCGCGATTGCGATATCACATTGTTGAAGATTCAACAGATGCAGCGAGTTGAGCACTCGCAGCCGTGACGACTCCCTTGTAGCTCGCCGGAATTCGGGATCGAACCCGCAATCGGCGCCCTGCGCTCGATAGTAATACTCGCAATAGTGAATCAGCGGCGTATCGGCATAGACATCCTTGGCAAACAGCGTCTCTCCCCATCCGGGATGAGCAAGAATGACATCTGGCTGATAACCCGAACGTTTCAGCCTGCCCAGGATTTCAAAAACCTTCTGCCCGTCGATCACCGCTTGCTCATAGCGGATCAGATACGGGTGAATATTGCCGGGCGCTCGGCTGGTCGCTCGATATCGATGGATTTGCACCCCGGCGATGCCCGGTGCCGTGTCCCGGCCGATCGCCACAACCTCATCACCGCGCTCCAGCGCTGCCAGCACCACATGACGGAACTGACCGGGAAAATTTTGATGAATAACCAGTAGCTTCATAGCGCTGAACGTCCATTTTTCGCCGCTATCGAGCTGAGGATTGCTCGCCTCGTTCGGCATCCATGAACGCTAACAAACACCACAAAATGAAACTGTAGGACGCTTCCGGGATTGCCTTGGGAGATGGCCCACGGAACGCTTTTTCGCCGGGCAAAAAAAAGCGGCGCTTGATGCGCCGCTTGTTCGTTGCGGTGATTTACCAGCGGTTGCCACGGCCGTTGTAGTCACGGCGACCGCTGTGACGATCATAGTTGCCGCGACCCCGGTGGTCATTGTCCCAACCGCCGCGACGGTGGCCGTCCCAGCGTCCGCGATCGTTGCCGTGCCAGCGACGGCTTTCGTAATGACGCGGGGCCGGCTGATAGTGCCGAGGCGCCTGGTAATAACGCGGTTGCTGGTAGTAACGCGGCGCTGGTTGGTAGTAGCGCGGCTGAGTGTAATAAGTGCCGCCGCTGCGGTAATAGGAGCCGCCACCGCTGTAATAGGCCGGTGCGGGTGATGTGTAGACCTCTGACCTGTAGTAGCTGTCTCCATAGGAATAAGGAACGCATCCGCCAAGGGAAAAAAGCATTACGGCAAGCAGTACGATTCGGCGATACATGGCGGCCTCCTGGACCGCGGGTTGGCCACACCAGCGACGCTGGCAGGCGACCGTCAGCAATTGCGTGACGGTCGAAGAATCAGACAGCGATTTCAGAATCTGGTGCGTTCCTGCAACAAGTTGAAACAAGTGATCATGAAATCTTGTTTATTCGCAAAATCAGCGACCCGTGAAGCGTAAACGCGCTGCATGACGGTGCAACCACGCACCACCACGATGCGCCGTCGCTCGCCCCGCTCACCTCGGCAATCCAGCAGATCCCCGCCGCAGAGGCCTCGGCCCGACTTGGCACGCCTCTCGCTTTAGCAAACCTGTGCAGGAGTCATCACAGGTTCGCGGCACCACAATTTGCAATGGCTGACTAGGGTTCCGGCTCGCAAGCGCGAGTGGCTGGTCCGAGAGTTGGCGACCTCCAGTTGAGGTTACACGGCGGGACAAAAGCCCGGGAGACAAGCCACCGTTCGCGGTGCCGCGTTGCCTTCCTGTCCGCCCTCGATCAACTGGAGAATCCGCAATGATCCGACTACGTTTCCCCGCCCTGCTCGCCGCCGCCTTCGCCGCGCTCATCAGCACGCAATCTTCCGCCGCCCAGAAAGACCACTTCAGCGTGTGCTGGACGATCTACGCCGGCTGGATGCCATGGGAATACGCCGGCAGCCAGGGCATCGTCGACAAATGGGCGAAGAAATACGGGATCAAGATCGACGTCGTGCAGCTCAACGACTACGTCGAATCGATCAACCAGTACACCGCCGGCCAGTTCGACGGCTGCACCATGACCAACATGGATGCGCTGACCATTCCGGCTGCCGGCGGCGTTGACAGCACCGCGTTGATCGTCAGCGATTTCTCCAACGGCAACGACGGCATCGTGCTCAAGGGTGAAGGCAAGAAAGTCGCCGACCTCAAGGGCATGGACGTCAATCTGGTCGAGCTGTCGGTCTCGCATTACCTGCTGGCTCGCGCGCTGGACTCGGTGGACCTGACCGAGAAAGACCTGAAAGTGGTCAACACCTCCGACGCCGACATTGCCGCCGCATTCAACACCGACGACGTCAACGCCGTGACCACCTGGAACCCGATGCTCTCGGATATCAAGGCCAAACCCGGCGTCACCGAAGTGTTCAATTCCAGCCAGATCCCCGGCGAGATCATGGACATGATGGTGGTCAACAGCGCCACCCTCAAAGACAACCCGGCCCTGGGCAAAGCGCTGACCGGCGCGTGGTTCGAAGTGGTCGCTTTGATGAACGCGAAAACCGCCGCGAGCAAAGCTGCGCTGGAACACATGGCCAAGGCCTCGGGTACTGATCTCGCCGGCTTCCAGGCGCAACTGGACACCACAAAACTGTTCGCCACGCCAAGCGAAGCGCTGAATTTTGCCACCAGCAAACAACTGCCGGACACCATGCGCAAGGTCGCGGAATTCTCCTTCGAGCACGGCCTGCTCGGCGAAGGCGCGAAGGACCCGAGCGCGGTCGGCATGTCCTTCGCCAACGGCGTGACCAGCGGCGACACCGCCAATCTCAAGCTGCGTTTCGATCCGACCTACGTGCAGATGGCCGCCGACGCCAAGCTGTAAGCCACGGAGGATTTGGCCATGCGCCTGATCAATCGCCACCCTGATCGCCCGAGTCGCCTGTTGCTGGTGATCCTGCCGTTCGCGCTGGTGCTGTTCGCCTACTTCACAGGCTCGGCCGAGCGCCTGGCGGACAACCCCAACGACAAACTGCTGCCCAGCGCCGTGCAGATGAGCGACGCGGTAAAACGCCTGGCCTTCAACGCCGACAGCCGCACCGGTGAATACCTGCTGTGGCAAGACACTGCGTCCAGTCTGCGCCGTTTGGCCATCGGCCTCGGCATCGCGGCGCTGGCGGGTCTTTGCCTCGGTATTGCGGCGGGCACCCTGCCGCTGTTCGGCGCGCCGTTGTCGCCGTTGCTGACGGTGCTGTCGATGGTGCCGCCGCTGGCGATCCTGCCGATTCTGTTCATCGTCTTCGGCCTGGGCGAGTTGTCGAAAGTCATGCTGATCGTGATTGGCATCACCCCGGCGCTGGCCCGGGATCTGGAACAGCGTGCCCGTGACATTCCGGTCGAACTGCTGATCAAGGCGCAGACCCTCGGCGCCTCGACCTGGACGCTGATGCTGCGCGTGGTCTTGCCGCAGCTGTTGCCGCGCTTGCTGATCTCGCTGCGCTTGATGCTCGGTTCGGCGTGGCTGTTCCTGATTGCCGCCGAAGCGATCGCCTCCACCGATGGCCTCGGCTACCGAATCTTTCTGGTGCGGCGCTACCTGGCGATGGATGTGATCCTGCCCTACGTGGTGTGGATCACCCTGCTCGCCTGGCTGATGGACTGGGGCTTGAAACAGCTGACCCAGCGCGCTTTCCCTTGGTACGAGGGTGCGGCGAAATGAGCTTCATCACAGTAAAGAACGTCTGGCAGCAGTACGCCGATCAAGTGGTTCTGGAAGGCTTGAACCTGAGCGTCAACGAAGGCGAGTTCTGCACCTTGGTCGGCGCCTCCGGTTGCGGCAAATCGACCTTCCTGCGCCTGCTGCTCGGCCAGGAAAGCGCCAGTCGCGGGGAGATTCTGCTCGACGGCCAGCCCTTGGCCAGCGAGCCGGATGCCAGCCGTGGCGTGGTCTTTCAACGCTACTCGGTGTTCCCGCACCTGAGCGTGCTCGACAACGTCGCCCTCGGTCTCGAATTGCCGCGCGCGCCCTTGCTTGGCCGGCTGTTCGGCAACGCCAAACGCGAGGCGCGCGAGCAGGCTGCAGACCTGCTGACAAAAGTCGGCCTCGGCCATGCGCTGGACAAGTACCCGGCACAGCTGTCCGGCGGCATGCAGCAACGCTTGGCCATCGCCCAGGCGCTGATCATGAAGCCGCGCGTGTTGCTGCTCGACGAACCGTTTGGCGCGCTCGATCCGGGCATCCGCAAAGACATGCACGCGCTGCTGCTGGAGCTGTGGCGCGAGACGCAACTGACGGTGTTCATGGTCACCCACGACCTGTCCGAGGGCTTCAGCCTCGGCACGCGCCTGCTGGTGTTCGACAAGGTGCGCCTCGACCCGCACGCCCCCGGCGCCTATGGCGCTCGCATCACCTACGACATTCCGTTGAACAGCGACCGCCGCGCCCAGCGCGCCGCCGTCGAGGCCCTGCCGCTGCCGCTGGCGGGCACCCTTCGCACTGCTTGAGAGGACTGCTCCAATGACTGATTCAATCCAACTCTTCCCACCCTTCGCTGAAGAACTGCTGCCGGGCGGCGGCCACCGTTCGTTCGTGCTCAAGCGCGGCCAATTGCTGCGCCTGACCGACCTGCGCGGCGGGGCCAATGTCAGCCTGACCTTGCTCAATGCCAATGAAAAAACCGAGCGATTGAACCTGCCCGACAGCCTCAAATGCCAACACACCGCCAAGCTCACTGCCGGCCACTGCCTGTACTCGGACATGGGCCGCGTACTCGCCGCGATCACCGCCGACACCTGCGGTTGGAGCGACAGCCTCGGCGGTGTGCTGTGCGCACAGGAAGTCGCCGAAAAGTACGGTCAGGGCCGCTACCAGGAACTGCGCAACGGCTTCTTTCGCAATGGCACCGACAACCT
This sequence comes from Pseudomonas sp. Sample_11, assembly GCF_004307505.1. Taxonomy (NCBI): domain Bacteria; kingdom Pseudomonadati; phylum Pseudomonadota; class Gammaproteobacteria; order Pseudomonadales; family Pseudomonadaceae; genus Pseudomonas; species Pseudomonas sp. Sample_11. The sequence continues at coordinate 33,616 of NZ_RCOD01000041.1, read as the reverse complement.
GCTGGTGGAACTCGGCAAGTGGGGCCTGGGCCTGTCCGACCTGCTGATGACCCTCAATCTGTTCAGCCGCGTGAACGTCGATGAGGCTGGGCGTTTCCACTTCGTCGAAGGCAACTCGAAGGCCGGTGACTACATCGAGTTGTATGCGCCGATGGACACCCTGGTGGTGCTCACCGCCCTGCAACATCCGATGGACCCGTCACCCGAATACGCTCCGAAACCCTTGAAGCTGAGCTGGATGAACGCCGACGCCAGCGTCGCCGAACACTGCCGCACTTCGCGCCCGGAAAACGAGCGCGGCTTTATCAACACCGACCGTTTGTTCGCCTGAGGATCGCTGCCATGTCACTCGCAATCGCCACTTCGCACAAGCAAGCAGACAGCGCGATCTACCGCGCGACCATTCCCGCCGGCGAGCCCTGGCTGATGGAAGTCAAGGCCGGGCAGACCCTGCGCATCCTCGATCTGGAAGGCAATCAGGCCGTCGACACCTTGTTCTACAGCCTCGCCAACCCGAAGGAACGCTACGACGTGCAACGCACCTTGCGCCGACAGAACAGCGTCTACCTCAGCACCGGCAGCGTGCTGTATTCCAACCTCGGCCAGCCGATGCTGACCATCGTTGCCGACACCTGCGGGCGCCACGACACCCTCGGTGGCGCCTGCGCGCAAGAGAGCAACACCGTGCGCTACGCCCTGGAAAAACGCTACATGCACAGCTGCCGCGACAACTACCTGCGCGCCTGCGCCCACGACGGCCGATTGAGCAAGAGCGACATCGGGCCGAACATCAATTTCTTCATGAACGTGCCAGTGACGGCGGATGGCGGGCTGACCTTCGAGGACGGTATTTCCGCGCCGGGCAAGTACGTTGATTTGCGCGCGGAGATGGACGTCATCGTGCTGATTTCCAACTGCCCGCAGTTGAACAACCCGTGCAATGCCTACAACCCGACCCCGGCGGAGTTGCTCGTATGGAACTGACCATCAGCCGTTTACGCCGTTGGCTTTTTGCCCTGTGCCAGGCGCGTTCCGGGCAGTGTCTGAAATCCACCAGACAACCCTGAACCCTGTGGGAGCGAGCCTGCTCGCGAATGCGCCGTGTCATTCAGCATTGATGTAGCTGATCCACCGCCTTCGCGAGCAGGCTCGCTCCCACAGGGGGTTGTGGTGGGTTTGAGTGAAGTGTGTTTTTTCCATCCGGGACGGCCCGGATGTCTGCCGAAAAACAGCGGGACGGCCCGCTCCCCCTTCAGGGGTTATGCCATGTTCGAAAAAATCCTGATCGCCAACCGTGGCGCGATTGCCTGTCGCATCCTGCGCACGATCAATGTGCTGAAGGCCAAAGGCATCGCGGTGTACTCCGAAGCCGACGCGGCCAGCCTGCATATTTCCCAGGCCGCTGAAGCGCACAGCCTCGGCGAAGGCGCGGCGTCCGCGACCTATCTGGCCGTCGACAAAATCCTCACGATCGCCAAACAAAGCGGCGCCACCGCCATTCATCCCGGCTACGGATTTCTTTCCGAGAACGCAGCGTTCGCCGAAGCCTGCGAAGCGCAGGGCATCGCCTTCATCGGGCCGACGCCGGAGCAATTGCGGGTGTTCGGCCTCAAGCACACTGCTCGCGCGTTGGCCAAACAGCATGGCGTACCCATGCTCGAAGGCACCGACCTGCTCGACAGCCTCGATTGCGCGCTGAGTGCCGCCGAACAGGTCGGCTACCCGGTGATGCTGAAAAGCACCGCTGGCGGCGGTGGCATCGGCATGCGCGTGTGCCGCAGCGCGAGCGAATTGAGCGAGTCCTTCGAAGCGGTGAAACGCCTCGGTCAGAACAACTTCAGCGACGCCGGGGTGTTCATCGAGAAGTACATCGAACGCGCGCGGCATCTGGAAGTGCAGGTGTTCGGCGACGGCTGCGGTGAAGTCATCGCTCTCGGCGTGCGCGACTGTTCGGTGCAGCGGCGCAACCAGAAAGTCCTCGAAGAAACCCCGGCGCCGAACCTGCCAGAAGGCATGGCCGATGAGCTGTGCGCAGCGGCGATCAAACTGGCGCAAGCGGTGAATTACCGCAGCGCCGGCACCGTCGAATTCGTCTTCGACAGCGAGGCCCAGCGCTTCTATTTTCTCGAAGTGAACACGCGCTTGCAGGTCGAGCACGGCGTTACTGAACAGGTGTGGGACGTGGATCTGGTGCGCTGGATGATCGAGCTGGCCGCTGGTGATCTGCCGCCGCTGAACGAGTTGTATCAAGGCCTGGAACCGCAGGGCCATGCGATTCAGGCACGTCTGTACGCGGAAGATCCGGGGCGTGATTTCCAGCCGAGCCCGGGCCTGCTGACCGCTGTGCAATTTCCGCCCGCCAACGGCGTTGAGTTGCGTATCGACACCTGGGTCGAGGCCGGCGTGGAAATCCCACCGTATTTCGATCCGATGATCGCCAAGCTCATCGCGTGGGCGCCCAGCCGCGAACAGGCTCGCGCCGAACTCCATCAGGCATTGGGCGATAGCCTGCTATATGGCGTGGAAACCAACCGCGATTACCTGCGGCAGATTCTGCTCGATGCTCCATTCGCCAGCGGCCAGCTGTGGACCCGTTGTCTGGACAATCTGCTCTATCACGCCAACACCTTCGAAGTGCTCAGCGCCGGCACGCAAACCAGCGTGCAGGACTATCCCGGACGCCTCGGCTATTGGGCCGTCGGCGTGCCACCCTCGGGGCCGATGGACAGCCGAGCGCTGCGCCTGGGCAATCGTCTGCTCGGCAATGAACAAGGCGCCGCCGCACTGGAAATCACCATGAGCGGGCCGATCCTGCGCTTCAATTGTGACGCGGTGGTCGCGGTGACCGGCGCGCCGATTGCCTTGACCCTTGACGCTGAACCGGTGCCGATGAACACCGCGCTGCTGATCCCGGCCGGCGCGACATTGCAACTGGGCAGCATCAGCGGCGCCGGCGCGCGCAGTTATCTGTGCCTGCGCGGCGGCTTGCAGGTGCCGGATTATCTGGGCAGCAAAAGTACCTTCACTCTCGGCCAGTTCGGCGGGCATGGCGGACGGGCGTTAAGGGCCGGTGACGTGTTGCATGTGCCGGCATTGGCCGACCACAGCGCCGGCCAGCAACTGGCCGAACAGCACATCACTGCGCTGCCGAGCGTGCGCCAGATCCGGGTGATCTACGGTCCGCACGGCGCGCCGGAATACTTCAGCGAAAACTACATCACCACGTTCTTCTCGACCCAGTGGGAAGTGCACTTCAACTCCAGCCGCACCGGCGTGCGCCTGATCGGACCGAAGCCTGAGTGGGTGCGTGAGGATGGCGGTGAAGCGGGTCTGCACCCGTCGAACATCCATGACAATCCTTACGCGATTGGTGCGGTGGATTTCACTGGCGACATGCCGGTGATCCTCGGCCCGGATGGCCCGAGTCTGGGCGGTTTTGTCTGCCCAGTGACGGTGATCGAGGCCGATCTGTGGCAGCTGGGGCAGCTCAAGGCGGGCGATAAAATCCAGTTCATCCCCGTCGACCTCAAAACCGCCCGCGATCTCGCCCTGAAATGGGATGCCCCCTGTGGGAGCGAGCCTGCTCGCGAAAGCGTCGCCCCAGACAAATCGATATTGACTGACACGGCCTCTTCGCGAGCAGGCTCGCTCCCACAGGGTTTGATGTCGCCTGTGGTGTTGGCGTTGGGTCAAGGCGATCAGCGACTGGTTGCACGGGTTTCTGGCGACACTCATTTACTGCTGGAAATCGGCGCGCCGGAGCTCGATCTGGTCCTGCGCTTCCGCGCCCACGCGCTGATGCAGGCACTGGAAAGCCAGGCCCTGCATGGGGTGATCGACCTCACCCCGGGCATTCGCTCGCTGCAGGTGCACTACCAGCCCGAGCAACTGCCGCTGGCCGATCTGCTCGGCATCATCGCCGGCGAATGGGACGCGGTGTGCGCCGCCAATGACTTGCAGGTGCCATCGCGCATCGTGCACTTGCCGCTGTCGTGGGACGACCCGGCCTGTCAGTTGGCGATCGAGAAATACATGACCACCGTGCGCAAGGACGCGCCGTGGTGCCCGAGCAATCTGGAGTTCATCCGGCGCATCAACGACCTGCCGAATCTCGACGAAGTGCAGCGCACGGTGTTCGATGCGAGCTATCTGGTGATGGGCCTTGGCGACGTCTATCTCGGCGCGCCGGTGGCCACGCCGCTCGACCCGCGTCATCGTCTGGTGACCACCAAGTACAACCCGGCACGCACCTGGACCGCCGAGAATTCGGTCGGCATCGGCGGCGCCTACATGTGCGTGTATGGCATGGAAGGCCCGGGCGGTTATCAGTTTGTCGGGCGCACTCTGCAGATGTGGAATCGCTATCGCGAAGTCGCCGCGTTCGACGGCAAACCGTGGCTGCTGCGCTTCTTCGATCAGATCCGTTTCTACCCGGTCAGCGCCGAAGAACTGTTGCGCATCCGCCGCGATTTCCCCCTTGGGCGCTTCGATCTGAACATCGAACACAGCCAGCTCAACCTCGCCGACTATCAGGCATTTCTCTGTAAGGAAGCCCAGGGCATCAGCGCCTTCCGTGCGCAGCAACAGGGCGCGTTCAAGGCTGAACGCGAGCGCTGGATCGCCAGTGGCCAGGCGCATTTCGACAGTGATGAAGCCGTGCCTGACGCCAGCGAAGAAGCACCGCTGCAAAGCGGTGAACACAGCGTCGACAGCCACATTGCTGGCAATCTCTGGCAGGTGCAGGTCGAGGCCGGCCAGCGTGTCGCGGCGGGCGACGTGCTGGTGATTCTCGAGTCGATGAAGATGGAAATCCCTGTGCTCGCGCCACTGGCCGGCGTGGTGCGAGAGATCCGCGTGCAACCCGGTTCGGCGGTGCGTGCCGGACAACGGGTGGTGGTGCTGGAACTCGACTGAAGCCATTTCTGAAAAGGATCAACCGATGAATCTGCAACTCGATGCACTGCGCCAGGCCTATCGCAATGGCGACACCACACCGCGCCAACTGCTGCTGCAATTGCGCGAAAAAGCCGCTGCGCTGAATCCCGACTATCACCTGTTCATCCACCTGCTCAGCGTCGATGAACTGGAGCCGTATCTGGCCGCCCTCGACGGTCGTGACCTCGACAGTCTGCCGCTGTATGGCGTGCCATTCGCGATCAAGGACAACATCGATCTGGCCGGCATTCCGACCACCGCTGCGTGCCCGGCGTTTGCCTATGTGCCGCAGCAGTCGGCGACCATCGTCGAGCAGCTGTTGGCGCTGGGGGCGATTCCGCTGGGCAAGACCAATCTCGATCAGTTTGCCACCGGCCTCAATGGCAGCCGCTCGCCATACGGAGCGTGCCCGAACAGTGTGCTGGCGGAGTATCCGTCCGGCGGTTCCAGCGCGGGTTCATCCCTGGCGGTAGCGCTAGGTGTGGCGAGTTTTGCCTTGGGCACTGACACCGCCGGTTCTGGGCGAGTGCCGGCGGCGCTGAATAATCTGGTGGGATTGAAGGCGAGCAAGGGCCTGATTTCCACCGCTGGCGTGCTGCCGGCTTGCCGCACGCTGGACTGCGTAACCACCTTCACCGCGACCGCCCGCGAGGCCAGTCAGTTGCTGGCGTTGACGGCCAAACACGATCCCCGCGATGAGTACAGCCGGCCCAACCCGGCATGGAACGACAGCTCGGCATTCGGCGCGCCACGACCGTTTCGCTTCGGCGTGCCACGGGCGCAGGACCTTGAGTTTTTCGGCTGCAACGAGGGTCCACAGTTGTTCGCAGCGGCCATCGAACGGCTCAAGGCTCTGGGGGGCGAGGCAGTCGAATTCGATCTTTCGCCGTTTCTCGAAGCAGCGCGCCTGCTCTACGACGGGCCGTGGGTCGCCGAGCGTTACAGCGTCGCCGGTGAGCTGATGGAGCAGAACCCTGAAGCGGTGCTGCCGGTGATCCGTGCGGTGCTGGCCAAGGCTCCGGCAGTGACTGGCGTGCAGACCTTCCGCGCGCAATATCGATTGCAGGCGCTGAAGGCCCTCTGCGACGAGGCCCTGGAAAATCTCGACTGCGTGCTGACGCCGACCATCAGCCGTCCAGTGACCCTGGCCGAGCTTGCGGCCGAGCCGGTGCTGCGCAATTCCGAACTCGGCTATTACACCAACTTCATGAACCTGCTCGACTACGCCGCCGTCGCCGTGCCGACCGCGTTCATGAGCAACGGTTTGCCTTGGGGCGTGACGCTGTTCGGGCGGGTGTTTACCGATCAGTATCTGTTGAGCGTGGCCGATGCCTTGCAGCGCCAGCAGGACAGCGCCCTGCCAGCTCCGGCGAACGCTGCGCGCAACGACCGCGCTCGATTGGTGGTGTGTGGCGCGCATCTGCAAGGGCTGGCGTTGAACTGGCAACTGACTCAGCGTGGCGGGCGCTTGCTGGAAACCACGTTCAGTTCGCCGGACTATCGACTGCACGCCCTCGCCGGCGGCCCGCCATTGCGGCCGGGCATGGTGCGGGTCAAGGACGGCGGCGTGGCGATTGCCGTAGAGGTGTGGGAGTTGCCGAGCAGCGAGCTGGGCTCGTTTCTCACCGGAATTCCGGCGCCGCTCGGGTTGGGCAAGGTGCAACTGGCGGATGGGCGCTGGGAGAGCGGGTTTATCTGTGAGCCGTATGGGTTGGAGGGTGCGGTGGATATCAGTCATTTGGGGGGATGGCGGGCGTATCTGGCATCCCGGGGCTGATCCGAAAGCTCGCCCTCACCCTGGCCCTCTCCCCCAGGAGAGGGCCAGGGTGAGGTGACTGTCCATCGGTTGCCATTGGCTGATACCGAGTCGATCACAGATTTTCCATCACCCACAATCCAGCTCCCTCTCCCCCGGGAGAGGGCTGGGGTGAGGGGCTGCGATTTCCCTGACACACCGCTACGTCATATCTCCCGCCATTTCAGGCACAAATCCCGCAGTGTTTTCCCGACCATCCCACTAGAATGCATCCCATCGGGCCACTGCCAACGGATCTGCCATGCCGCTTCGTTCTCCCTTGTACTCGCAACGTTCACTGGTGCTCACCCTGGTCGCGCTGCTCGGCGCCGGGTTTCTCGCCACCTCGCTGTTGAGCTATTTCGCGTCCCGCGCGTCGATCCGCGACAACATCGTCAACACTGAACTGCCACTGACCTCCGACACGGTCTATTCGGAAATCCAGAAAGACCTGGTCCGGCCGATCCTGATTTCCTCGATGATGTCCCGCGATACATTCATGCGCGACTGGGTGGTCAACGGCGAGCAGAATCCCGAGCAGATGACCCGCTATCTCGACGAGGTCATGACCCATTACGGCGCCTACACGGCGTTCTTCGTTTCCAATGCCACGCTCACCTACTACCACGCCAAAGGCGTGCTCAAGCAGGTCAAAGTCGATGAACCGCGCGACACCTGGTACTTCCGCGTGCGCGACATGCAGGACCCGTACGAGATCAACGTCGACCCGGATCTGGCCAACAAGGACAACCTGACGTTCTTCATCAACTACAAGGTCTACGACTACCACAACCGCTTCATCGGTGCTGCGGGCGTGGGCCTCACCGTGGACGCGGTGATCAAGCTGATCGACAAGTATCAACAGCGCTATCAACGCAGCGTGTACTTCGTCGACACCTTCGGCCGCCTCGTATTGACCGGTGCCGAGGGTGGCCCGGAAGGCGCGCACATCGGCCAAAGTCTTGGCGAACTGGAGAGCATGAAAAGTCTGGTCAGCCAGTTGCCCAAGCCGCACAGCGGCAGCTACGAATATTCCACCCACGGCCAGGGGCATTTTCTCAACGTGCGGTTTATCCCCGAGTTGAACTGGTACCTGTTCGTCGATAAACGCGAGGACGGCGCGCTGAGCGAGATCCGCCAGTCGCTGTATCTCAATCTGCTGATCTGCCTGCTGGTGACGTTGATCGTGCTGGCCTTGCTCAATCGAGTGATCAAGCGCTTCCAGGCGAAGATTCAGGCGCACGCCACCCTCGACAGTCTCACCGAACTGCCGAACCGACGCGGCTTCGACATCCTCGCCGCGCAAGCGCTGCACGAGGCCCAACGGGAAACCAAGCCGCTGACCGCGTTGTTGCTCGACCTCGACCACTTCAAAGCCTTGAACGACACCTACGGCCACATGGCTGGCGATCAGGTGTTGATCGGTTTCGCCCGCGACCTGCAAAGTTGCCTGCGTCACGCCGATATCGTCTGCCGCTGGGGCGGTGAAGAGTTCATCGTTCTGTTGAAAGACACCGACGGTGAGACCGGGCAGAAAATTGCCGAGAAGATCCGCCAGCACGTCGAACAACACGAATATGCCTACGATGGCCACAGCCTGCATCTGACCGTGAGCATCGGCGCCACCACCGTGCAACGCGATGACACCTTGCACACTCTGCTGTCGCGGGCCGATCATGCGATGTACCGCGCCAAGCAAACCGGGCGCAACCGCACCTGCATGGAAATGCCGCACTCGACCTATGCCTGATAACGACGTCAAACCCGACCACTGCCCGGCCTGCGGTGCGCGCAACGATTGCAGCCTCGCCGACCCGCATACCGCCGACCGCGAATGCTGGTGCTATGGCGTGACCATCGACCCGGCGGTGCTCGAAGCGCTGCCGGCCGAACTGCGCAATCAAGCCTGCCTGTGCCCGCGCTGTGCACAGGTCGAAGCGCAACTGCAAGCAGGCCGGCGGCCGATCCCGTAAGATGCGCGGCCCTTCGTCCGTTGAATCCTGACCATGCGCGTCGACCGCTTCCTCAGCAATCTGCCTCGCTACAACCGTCAGCAGGTTCGCCTGTTGCTGGTGGAAAAGCGCGTGCGGATTGACGGAAAAGTCGTCAGCGACCCGCACAGTGAGGTGCTGGAATTCAGTCGGGTCGAAGTCGACGATGAGGTGCTGCAGAGCGGCAAACCGGCGCGCTATTTCATGCTGCACAAACCCCCGGGCTGCGTCAGTGCCACCCGCGATCCGCAGCATGCGACCGTGCTCGACCTGCTCGATGAACCGCACAAGGACGATCTGCACATCGCCGGACGTCTGGATTTCAATACCACCGGGCTGCTGCTGATCACCAATGACGGCGCCTGGTCGCGGCGCCTGACGCAGCCGCAAACCAAACTGGCGAAGGTCTATTACGTCGAAACCGAACAGGACATCGACCCGAGCTACGCGCTGAAATTTGTCGAGGGCATCTACTTCGCTTTTGAAGATCTGACCACGCAACCGGCGCAGCTTGAGCTGCTCGGCCCACGCTCCGCACGGTTGAGCATCGTTGAAGGCCGCTACCATCAGGTCAAGCGCATGTTTGGTTTCTTCAACAACAAAGTCCTGCGCCTGCACCGCGAATCCATGGGCGAACTGACCCTCGATCACGCGCTAAAACCGGGCGAGTACCGCGCTTTGCGCACCGAAGAGATTCATTTGTTCTAAGCCGGCGACCGCTCAGCCGAAGTTGTCGAACAATTCGCCGACGGCACTTGCGTGATCCTGAGTCCCCTGCTTGAATCAGGACGTCGGCCGAAATGTGACCGATGAGTCACCACATACTTCCAAGAAACTTTTTGTCGGTCGTCTGCCCTCAAGGGCTGCGCCTCAGCCGGCAATCTGCCCGCCAATAACAACACCCGTCGACCTGCCGTACCGGATCGACATGGGCCAGCAAATTTCAGGCGTATGCCTACCTGTCACAAAGCTCGTGCAATCTCGATTGCGCGCATACCCGCTTGCTTGCCAGGAGTCTTATGACATGAGGCCAGAAATCGCTGTGCTGGATATACAGGGTCAGTATCGGGTTTACACGGAGTTCTATCGCGCAGACGCCGCAGAAAAGACCATCATTCTGGTCAACGGCTCGATGGCCACGACTGCGTCGTTTGCACAGACCGTGAAAAACCTGCACCCGCAATTCAACGTGGTCTGCTATGACCAGCCCTACGCGGGCCGCTCAAAAGCCCACAACCGGCATGAGAAACATCTGACGAAGGAAGTCGAAGGGCAGATTCTGCTGGAGCTGATCGATCACTTCGCCGCCGAACACGTGCTGTCGTTCTCCTGGGGCGGCGCCGCCACTCTGGTCGCCCTCGCCCAGCAACCGCGGCGCATCGAAAAAGCCGTGATCAGCTCGTTCTCACCGGTGATCAATGCGCACATGCTCGATTACCTCGAGCGCGGCGTCGACTACCTCGGCAGCCGCGACGGCGACCGGGTCGGCCATCTGGTCAACAACACGATTGGCAAACACCTGCCGTCGCTGTTCAAGCGCTTCAACTATCGCCACGTCAGCAGCCTCGCCGAGCATGAATACGGACAGATGCATTTTCATATCAACGACGTGCTGCACAGCGATCGCCAGTGCTATCTGAATGCGGCGAAAAAGATCAGCGTGCCGGTGCTGTTCCTGAATGGCGAATGGGACGAATACACCGCCGCCGAGGATGCGCGACTGTTCGGCAACCACGTCGCCCACAGCAGCTTCACCACCCTGCAAGCCACCGGGCACTTCCTCGACATGGAGCACAAAGCCGCCTGCCGCGACAGCCAGAACGCTCTGCTGGGCTTTCTGAAACCTGCGCCGCAAGCCAGCCGAACGCGCTACTCGTTTGTGCAGGATCACCATGCACTGGCCATTTGAAAAAGCGTCATCGCGGGCAAGGCTGCAAGCTTGAAGTGCCTGTTGCACCGGCGCAGCCCTTGCTCGCGATCGACCGATTTCTGCGCGGCAAAGCCCTCGCAGAGAAAAGAAAACTTCAAATCCGTGGCCGAGTCTGGTACAAAGTCAGCCGCTCTGAGCGGGTATAGTTTAGTGGTAGAACGAAAGCTTCCCAAGCTTTAGATGAGGGTTCGATTCCCTCTACCCGCTCCACCGAATATTGATCTCGCGTTGTGTTGTCTGACGAGGGATGCAGGAATAGAAAAAACCGGCCTTGTTGATGGCCGGTTTTTTTGTGTCTGGAAGTTGAAGCGTGCTGGCGGTGAAGACTTACGGAAAATTGCTGAGCCCCTCCTCCCCGGATTACTTCTCGAAATCCTGATGCAGCCTCGCCAGTACATTGAAGATCGGCTCCCCGGCTTTGTGCGGGACATTCAATCGAGTGAATACTTTCCTCCAGTTGGCGAGCGCAGCGAGAGTCTGCTCGATATATTCCTCGGCCTTGAGGTATTTGTAATCCTTGCAGATCTCCATGATTCGCTTGCGCGTAGGCGTGCCGGGAGTGCGGCCACCGAAGTCAGTGGTGTGCTCGCCCATGGCGTTTGCGAAAGTCAGGTCGTATGCCGGGGACAGCGTCCAGGTTTCTCTCTCGCCTTTTTTTTCAGGATTGTGGCAGAGAAAGGCAAAGTTCTTCGCATGGTCGTCATGGTTGTGAGACAGCGCATTGAAGATCATTAACCTGGCCATCTTTTCCACTTCGACGGAGCTTCTGGTCAACACCTGAGTAAGCTTGAGCAGGTTCGGGTAGTCGATGGATGACAATGCGCGGTAGTCCGCGTACATGAGCGCCGAGACGGTCATCATGTGAATCTTGCGCTCGCCGTCGCGGTCGAAGCGCTTGGTTGCGAAGAAACGCTCAACCTCGCCGCCAGGCATCTGCACATCCAGCAGATCCGATTCAGCCATGGTCACTCCGGCGGCACGAGCCATCTCGGCATAGGCGAATTCAATGCCGCCGGTTTCAATCGGTTCGTACAATGCCCTGAACTTCACGATCCAATGTGCATAGCCCTCGGGCAGGGCATCAAAGGCCGAAATTGCGTGTTTTTTGTCGGCAGACAGCGCCACGATTGCCTTCGGTCGTGCGCCCCCCGGTGAGCCACCAGCCAGTCGCAATTTGGTAAGCACTGCAGGGGTCTCACCCTCTTGAACTTCGATTGAAGCTTCGTAGAGTTGGTAAATATCCAAAGGGCCTGTGAGCTCTGTTTTTTCCGCCTTCGGCTGATATTCAAACGCACCCATACTGCGCTCGCCCATATAAGCAAGGCGATCAAGCGCTGTGAGGGTTAGGTGGGTGCCGTCACCGAAGGTGCTGTCGAAATATCGATCCATCAGCAGCATGCCCCAGCCGTCAGGCAGTGAATCGGCGAACGGTCCGTGTAGCCCTTCGAAGAGGCTGATGTTCCTGGCCAACTGGGGCTTTTCGTCCCAAGCCATTGTCAGCGGCGAAAGATTGTAGCCAGTGGCAAGCCAACCCGGATCGTAAGCGAAGTAAATGCCCCGGCCCGCGACTCTGACCAGCTCACCAACCTTGGCGCCCTCTTTCAAAACATTCAGCGCTTCTGTGTGTTTGAAAGGCTTGATCATCAGCGCATCCCTCTCTTGCGCCTGGCATTCTTCAGCTCATCCAGCGAGCTCGGTTGCTCTGGTTTGAACAGCTTGGTCACAGCGTTGAGTTCATCAAGCGCAGTGGCTATCAGGATCAAAGCCTCCAACGTCACGAGCCCGGTCGCTTCGAATCGCTTGATGGTGGATTCGGAAACCCCCGCCTTTTCTGCGAGCGTCTTGCGGGAAAGATTTTTGGAGAGCCGCAGGATTTTGGCGTTTTCTCCGACATTTCTAGCGATCTCAGCCGGCGAGTGAAGCAAATGCATGAGTGACATGGCAAACCCTTCCAATTCTTAAGGATCTTAATAGAGCCATTGTAGCCATCTAACCTCCCTTAAGGATCAGATATGACCATTTTTGAAAAATTTCACTAATTTCGTGGAGCAATAGAGATCTTCGGATTGCTACACAGCTGACACTGAGGATTACGCGGTTGGGTCACGCGTGGCCGCTTTTGTCACCGCGAATCTGACTCTCCGCAATGCAGTCATATTTGGCAACGTAATGATGAACACAGCGTTTGTTGTGCCGTTCAAGATCGCCGCTCATGTGGTTACCAAAGCGGACATCATTTATGGACATCAAACCCATTCGGAGCACTGAAGACTTGTCCGCAGCATTGCTGCGTATCGAGCAGATTTGGGGCGCTGAGATGAACTCGCCGGAAGGCGATGAATTGGAAATTCTCGCTCGGCGGGTGGGCGAGTATGAGGAGCAGCAATTCCCGATTCCCCCTTCCGAGCCCTTTCAAGAGGACAAACCTGGTATTGATCAGCGGTTTTGACGCTGCACTAGCCGAAAAACCGGTCGCAACGACCGGTTACTTTTTACTCGGAAATCAACGCCGGCTAACCCACCGGCACCACATTATCCAAAACCTGATTCACCGCCAGCTCGCCCAGCATGACGACCTGGGCGATGCCGAGCAGGGTTTTGCGCTGGCTGCCGTCGAGCAAGGCGGCAAAGTCGCCGAGCATGACGCTGGCCGAGCCGAGGGATTCGCTGGCGTTGACCAATAGCGACTCGGTGTCGGTGCTCGGGTTGACCTGGAACATGCTGCTGGTCTGGTACGGCGGTGAGCTGGTTTGCGGCGGGAAGAGATAGTGGTCGAGGGCGCGTTCGGCGGCTTCGTGGAGTTTTTTTGAGTCGAGGGAATTGTACGGAGAGGCCGGATCGGTTTCCGGCGGATTTGGCGTTACCTTGAACATGGAATCTTCCTGTAGTGGTAACTGCAACCGTTCCGCTGCTATACGAAAGGGTGGCAGCTGTACGCAAGTTAGCAGACCGGTAGGAAGTCCAAAACCCGGCGCACCCGAGGGTGCCATGCGCACAGCCACCATCAAGTGCAGGCGAAGCCTGACTGGAAGGTACATGTGCAACCGTTGGTCAATCCTGGCCGGGCTGCTAAACCCGATCACTGGAAATCAGTGACGCGAACCAAGTTACCGACCGCCCTCCAGGCGCACAAGCCGGCGGATTCTGGCGTACCGGTAGGCAGCGGCGCAAGGATTTGTAGGCATCGGGACGTAACGCGGTTCGACTTTAAACAGCCATGGCGCACCACGTGTAAAAGCCTGGAAAACAGAAGGAAATTTCCGACGAGTTCAGCGTGAACGAGTTGAAAGGATGCCAGAGGACGATGATGGTGGCGGTGCAGCGGTGATCGGATTTGCATGCGTCAAGAGGCCCCTCACCCTAGCCCTCTCCCGAGGGAGAGGGAACCGACCGGATTGCTTTCAAGGAATGCGCCGACCTGAGATAACGTGGCGAACTCAAGAAAGTTAGAGGCGTGATTCAGCGAGTCGCAACAATAAACAGCCGTGGAAACAGCAGCAGCACCGAGCCGTCAGCCAAGGCCGGATAAGCCTTGGCAACTTCCGCCAGATACCGCTGCAGATACTGCGCCCGTTCCTCCTCGGTCAACGGGCTCAGGAATGGAATCAACCCGCTGCCCTTGAACCACTCCACCACCCCCGCCGCACCATCGCGAAGTTGGTGATGATAGGTGGTGCGCCACACATCGACCCGCGCGCAATGCGGGCGCAGCATCGAAAAATACTCACTGGCACTGGCCATGTCGGTACGCTGCCCGGCAGCGTCTGCCAGCTTGCTCGCCCACGGCCCATTGGCGGCGACTTCACGCATCAAGCGGTGGGACGGTTCGTTGAGGTTGTCCGGCATCTGGATCGCCAGGCTGCCACCATCTGAAAGCTTGCTCGCCAAGGCTGGCAGCAACGAAGCGTGATCAGGCACCCATTGCAACACTGCATTGGCGAAGATCACATCGAACGGGCCTTCATCGGCCCACTTGTCGATCTCGGCCACCTCGAACTGCACATCGGGCAAGCGCTTGCGCGCGGCGGCGATCATGTCCGCCGAACTGTCCAGGCCACTGACCCTGGCCTCGGGAAAACGCTGCACCAGCAACTCGGTGGAATTGCCCGGCCCGCAACCGATATCCACCACCGCCCGGGCGTGCGCCGTGGGTATCGCCGCCAACAGATCACGGGCCGGACGGGTGCGTTCATCTTCGAAAGCGACGTACTGCTTGGCAGACCAACTCATTGCGTTCTCCTGTTGGGTGTTCAATTGCTTTTCACGATACAGGCAGCATGAAAGGCAATTCCAGTGCGAACGTTGCATGAGGTGTCTGAGTGAACGGTCGACTCTCCATCAATCGTAATAGCCGACAGTTTTTTTCAGATGATCCGAGAACTCATAGATGTCATCTACCGAGTTGATCGCATGACGGGTCTCGTTTTTTTCTTCATCGAAGATGCCGAGATACTTTTGTGATCGATTGAAATGCAAACGGCAGATCGGTTTGCGATTATTGTCGTCCAGCAAGATACCGAAATAGCTCTGTGTATCGCGCTGAACAATGCGCTTGGCATCGACGACAGATCGAACCAACGCCCGAACGATGTGATAGCCCTCCAGCTCTTCCAGCGTTGTTAAAACCTTGTCATCTGATTCGTCACGCGGATCTACCGGATCAGTTCCGGCAGAAACTAATGGCAGGGAGGCCAACGCTGGCTGGATAGCGCCGCTCATGGCCGATTTGAGCCGATCATTGATCTGATCATTCAAAAATTGACCGACAGCTTTTCTGGTCAGCTCGTGAAACTGGTCGCGCACTTTCTGCGTGATCACGCCGTCATAAACCCGAGAAGCGAAAACCTTTACAAAGTCATCGTCCGGCTTGCTGACCTGCGCGGCGAGGACCTTTTTGATTTGGCTGACATATTTCAACTCCCCCGCTGCGTTGATGATGGAATCAACATCAAAAGCTGACTTCGTCAACTTTACCAACTCGGGGACTGAATACTCATCAATGTCCAACAAATCCAATTCAAGGAACGGTTTCTCATCCATTTTGTTCGGCGCGTCCAGATCGGTGAAAAATTTATAGACTTGGCCGTTGGTAAGAATGGAGATTCGAGCGCTGGTGACATGGAAATATCGGAACAACTGTGAGGCGTGATTGATGTGCAACGGTTCACCGATCTTTTTGCATTCGATCAGAATCTGCACTTCCCCCTCTTTCATGATCGCGTAGTCGATCTTCTCGCCTTTTTTGGTGCCGATATCGCAGACGAATTCGGGGGTCACCTCAGTCGGGTCAAAAACGTCGTAACCCAGAACCGTGCTGATAAAAGGCATGACGAATGCATTTTTCGTTGCTTCTTCAGTCTGGATCGCAGCGCTCTGCAAGCGGACTTTTGCGGCTAGGCTGGCTAACTTTTCGAAGAATTCCATGAGGCGCCTCTTACGGGTTTCTATCCGTGGAATGAGCTGATGGCAGTTTGACTGCCATTTGATACTAGACCTAAACCTCCACAATGAAAGGTGTCCATATATAAGCCTAAGATTGGCAAGTCCTAACCCAGGTATTGAGTGAACGAAGAACTTGTAAACAGAATTTTCAGCGCAACGCCGATGTCTGAATTTCAAGCTCCCAAAACAAGGACTCCCATCATGAAATTCGCAAAAATTGCCCAAAAACTTGCCCTGTGGGCCGGTAGCCCGAAGACGTTCATGGGGGCGTTGATCCTGATCGGGTTGTGGGGTTTGAGCGGGCCGATTTTTGGTTACAACGACACTTGGCAACTGATCATCAATACTTCGACGACGATCATCACGTTCCTGATGGTGTTCCTGATTCAGAACACGCAGAACCGCGATACCGACATTCTGCACTTGAAACTCGATGAGCTGCTGCGGGTGAACAAGGAAGCGCAGAACGCGATGCTCGGGCTGGAGACGCTGGATCTGAAACAGCTTGAAGCGCTGCGCCGGCATTACCGCGCACTGGGTGAGAATCAGGTGTTTGATCTTGAGGGGCTTGGAGACAAGAGCAAGCCAAAACAGGATTTGAATGAGTGCTGAGCAAGTAAACACACCCTGTGGGAGCGAGCCTGCTCGCGAAGACGGAGGGTCAGTCAAAACATCATTGACTGACACACCGCTTTCGCGAGCAGGCTCGCTCCCACAGGGCAAGCATCGCATTTCAATTGAAGGTCTCGCTCGCGCTGCAACAATACGGCGAAGTTAGCGACTGGCCTGCAACGCTCGAGCTTTCTCCAGATGGCTTTGCAGCTTCGGCAAAGTCTCATCGGCAAACGCTTTGATTTCCGGCACGTCGGTGGTCTGTGCCTGTTGCTCGATCTGAGTGATGGCCTCTTCGGTCGCCTTGACCTGACTGGCAGCGTAAGCCTGATCGAAGGTCGCGCCATCCTTCACTTCCGGCATCAGCTCTTTGGCCTTGTCGGCGAGTTCTTCGCGGGGGGCAACCGGCAGGTCGAGTTTCTTGGCGATCTTCGCCAGATGCTGGTTGGCTGTGGTGCGGTCGTTGATCACAACGATGGTGTAATCCTTGACCTCTTTCGATTCGGTCTTGCCGTGGGCCAGACGACTTGCTTCGATGTCGGCCATGCCTTTGGCCGAGGCATCGTTGATGAATTCGGCAGGCGACTGGGCGAATGCAGTGCTGGCGCACAGGCCCAGCAGGGTCGCAAAACTGGCATTACGTAAACGGGTGGCCATCCGGCTCATGGTCGCGCCCTCCTTCGTTGAAAATTCAAGCGGGCCGTGATTCGCCCGCTGCTCAAATAGTCGCGACGGACAATTGTCCGCCTCAGTTAAGAAGGCTTTGGCGTTCAAAGGTTTAGAAAATCTGCCGGGACCGCGACGAACGGTGCGCTCGCTTCAGATGCCCAAGGCCCGATGATTCAGGCGCTTGGCCGCATACATGGCTTGATCGGCATGCCGGAACAGTTGCTGTTCTTCTTCACCGTGTTCAGGGAAACGCGCCACGCCGATGCTCGATTCGATCCGCAAGTCATGCCCGTCGAGGCGCATGGGCTGCGCCAGCACCTTACGGATTTTTCCGGCGACGCTTTCGGCATCTTCGGCGGTATGCACGCTATGCAACAGCACGACGAATTCATCGCCACCGATACGCGCCACCGTGTCGGTTTCACGCACGCAGCCTTTCAGCCGGTTGGCCACGGTTTGCAGGAGCATGTCACCGACGGCATGGCCATGGGTGTCGTTGACCTGTTTGAAGCGATCCAGATCGACATACAGCAGCGCCATGCGTCCGTGCCCGGTTCGCGCATCGGCCAGCGCAGCCCTGAGCCGATCACGCAGCAGTTCGCGGTTGGGCAGTTGCGTCAGTTGATCGTATTGCGCCATGCGCTTGAGCCGCGCGTGCAGTTGCTGGCGCTCGATAGCCGTGGCGACTTGTGCACAGACATATTGCAGCAGTTCCTTGTCCTGCTCGGTGTAACGTACGCCGCCAGCGAGGCTTTTGACGATCAAGGCGCCGATGGTGCCGTTTTTTGAGTTCAGTGGTACGCCGAGCCAGCAAGGCGCGTTCTGCTCCGCCACCAGCGCAGCGAAGTCGGGCGTGGCATCGGCGCTGTCCGGGGTCAGCAACATTGGCTGGCCGCTGCGGATCACTTGCGCGCAAAGCCGTCCGATGACGGTGCCGGGCTGCTCGGGCTGCAATTCGTGATCGTCGACGTGATAGGGAAAATTCAGCTGCGCGCAGTTTTCGTCGTACAGCGCCACGGAAAAATTCAGCGCCGGCAGCCATTCGCCAATGAGCAAATGGACCCTTTTGAACAGCGCCAGCAAATCTTCCGCCGCATGCGCCGCCTCGGAAATTGCGTACAACGCCGCTTGCCGCGACTCGGCCTGCTTGCGCTCGGTGATATCGCGGGCGACGGCGATGCGCAGTTGGTCGACCTCCGACCAGCGCGCCGACCAGGAAATATGCGCGACGCTGCCGTCCTTGCGCAGGTAGCGGTTCTCGAAATTGTGCTTCGGGTCGCCGCCCATGATTTCGCCTGCGGCCGCGAGGGTGCGCTGGCGATCGGCCGGGTGCACCAGCTCGATCATCGAGCGGCCGATCAGCTCGTCAGGCGTGTAGCCGAAAATCCGCTCGCAGGCAGCGCTGACAAAAACGAAACGGCCCTGTTTGTCGACCGCGCAAACGGCGTCCAGCAACAGGTCCATGTAGCTCGCCAGCGGCGCAGGGTTAGGGCTTTCCATGGTTCTACGGGATGTCCACACAGTGCAGCGATTTCAATCGTCCATGATCGTGATTGCGCGTCCCTGCCCCTTCCATCAAGTCTTGTTCGGCAGCAGCCCCGGCAGCGCGTGCATCAACGCATTGATGGCGAAGCCGATAAACATCACGCCGCATAAACGGGTGATGAGCAGCTCATGACGCTGATACACCGTGCGCACCCGCTGCGCGCCGACCACGCCGATGAGGATAGCGTAAGCCAGCGCACCGCCGATAAAGCTCAGGGCGATCAGCGCCGGCAGCATCGACCAGTTAAGCAGTTCGGCGCGGCTCGACAGCAGCGCCGTAAAGGTCGCCACCGCCACCGGATAGGCCTTGGGATTGGTCAGGCCGAAGACGATGCCGTGCCAGAACGGCTGCCGCGCCGCGCCTTGCGCCTCGTCTCCATTGCGCCGCTGGGCACGCACCGCACGCCAGCCGAGCCAGAACAGGTACACCGCGCTGAGCACGCCGAGTACATCGAACGCGGTGCTGCCGATCTCACGGGCGCCGACGATTGCCACCAGCGCGGTACTGCACCAGATCACATCACCAAGCAGATGCCCACACAGAAAACCCGCCCCGGCGCGCCGGCCATGGGCCGCGCCAATGCCGAACACCGCCAGCACGCCCGGCCCGGGCGTGATCCCGTAGATGAAACCCGAAGCCAGAACGGCCAACAGCAATGATGGAGTCATGAGAAACCTGCAAGCGCCAGAATACGTGGCGCAGAGTCTATATCACCGAGATTGAAGCGGATCAGGGTTCGTCGCAGAAACGCATGCCGGAGTACGGTTTCTGCCGACACGTAGCCAGCCGCGATTGCAAATCGCCGACATGGGCTTCCAGCTTGTGCCCGTCGGGATCGAGGAAGTAGAACGACGCGCCTTCAATAGCCTCTCAGATTTTCGGGAACGAAATATTGCTGTCCGTCATAGCGCAACGTGGTCAGCACCGGCTTTTCGTGGGTAGTTTTCGATTCGCAGGTGTCGGGTGCCCCCTCACCGACCAGGCCCGTAGTGACTGGGCGGACAATGATATCGGCGTAACCATGGGAACTGGTTTTGCCCATCTCAAGCGTACGCACCGTCTCCGAGCGCTCTCCGGCACAATTGCCATCCCATTCGCCACTGAAGCTGTAGACGACCAAACGATCCAGCACCGGGCGCAGTTTGTCGCCCTCTTTCACGTAGAGCGACAGCAGGGTTTCATCCAGCGGATTGACGCGCGACGAGCCTTTGAAATGGGCGCGTACGCCGAAGGCACGGAGGTCGGACGTGAGTTTATAACGCGCCGTATCCAGCTCCAGACTCTCCAGCGCGATGGCATCGGAGAGAAACGCCGACCGCTGATGATAGGTCGCCAGCGGCTTGGGGCTGCCAGCGGTAGTGACGGCCAGAGCCAGATCGTATGAACCCACCCTGCCGTCCTGGCCATAGACGGGATCGGGCACGAACGTCGATAGCGCGGTAATCGTCAGCTGCGGATAAGCCGCCCAGTTCTTGCACAAAGAAAAGTCCGCTTCGCCACTGAGCGCAGGCGGCGTGCAATCGGCCAACGCCTGCCCAGCCATCAACCACCCGCAGAGCGCCGCAGCGCTGATCCACGTGGACTTCATTGTCAATTCCCGCTCCTTGAAGATATTTCCAGGCGCGCACTATCCCTTTCTGCATTGAAGGATTCAACAGATCTGGCCAGCGAATCCTCTCATGTGTCTGAAGTCGGAATTCGCGAGCAGGCTCGCTCCCACAGGAAATCCGCATTGCAAATGTGGGAGCGAGCCTGCTCGCGAAGGCGTCATCGCCGACGCCGCCAATCTCAATACTTGTCCAGCGTACGCAACTTCTGCGGCAAGCCCCACAGCAGCAACGCTGCGGCGATCAGCGCGGCGACGCCGATGACGTACAGCGCCGGGGTGGTGCTGCCGGTGAGGTCCTTGATGCGTCCGACCATGACCGGGCTGACAATCCCACCGAACTGCCCCAGGGTATTGATCACCGCGATCCCGCCTGCCGCGCCGGCACCGGCGCCCGCCAGCAGTTTCGGTGGCAGGGTCCAGAAGCTCGGAATCGAAGCGATGATGCCGGCGCCAAGCAGGCCGAGCGCGACGATCAGGAAGGTCGTGTGGCTGGCGAAGATTCCTGCGCTGAAAAAGCCGATCGCGCCGACGATCACCAGCCCGGCGACAAACTTGCGCCGTTCACCGGTGGCATCTGACAAGCGCCCGATCACGACCATGCTGATCGCCCCGCAGATGTACGGAATGGCGGTCAGCAGGCCGATCATCACCGGGCTTTCGGTGCCGGCGCTGCGGATCAATTGCGGTGCCCAGAAATTCAAACCGTAGGACGCGACCTGAATCAGGAAGTAGATCAAACCCAACGTCAGGAACCCGGGAATTTTCAGCGCCGCGAGCAATGAGCCGCCGCTCTTGTGTGGCTCGTGATGGGCGATGCGACTGGAGAGCAATTTCTTCTCGTCAGCGGTCAGCCAGTGCGCATCCTCGATGCGGTCCTTGAGCTGCGTCAGCACCAGAAAACCCAGCGCGATGCACGGCACGCCTCCGAGCAGGAACAACCAGTGCCAGCCGCGCATCTGCAACACGCCGTCGAGGTGTTGCAACACCAACCCCGAAAACGGCGCGCCGACCAGCCCGGCAAACGCCGAGGCGAGAAACAGCATCGACGTGATGCGGCCACGGAAGTGCTGCGGAAACCACAGGGTCAGGTAATACAGCACGCCCGGAGCAAACCCGGCTTCCATCGCGCCGATGACGAAGCGCAGCGCATAGAACTGCCATTCGCTGTTGACGAAGACCATCGCCGCCGTCGCCACGCCCCAGGACATCATGATCCGCGCAATCCAGCGCCGTGCGCCGACCTTGTACAGCATCATGTTGCTCGGCACTTCGAACAGCACGTAACCGACCACGAACAGCCCGGCGCCCAAGCCATACGCGGTGTCGCTCAGGCTCAAGTCGGTCTGCAACTGGAATTTGGCGAAGCTGATGTTGATGCGATCGAAGAAGGCGAACAGGTAGCAGACCATGATCAGCGGCATCAGGCGCCAGGCGACTTTGCTGACCAGGGCTTTTTCGGCGTCGTGATCGACGGACGGATTCACGCCCGCCTCCATTACGTTGAGGCTCATAGATTTTCTCCAGGCGGACTACCGATGGGCGTCCGATTGTTTTTGTTGTCTGGTGATGACGCTCACTGTGGAGCGCTTCTGTGTGGGAGCTGGCTTGCCAGCGATGGCGTCAGTTCAGCTAACGCTTTCGTTGAATTTGCTGCCGTCATCGCGGGCAAGCCCGCTCCCACAAGGGTTTTGTATCTTCAGGTGGGCATCGGATGCAGATCGCAATTGCGCCCGGCCTTGGCCAGTTGGCCGGGGACATCGTGGCCCAACAGCGCCGGCAAGCCGCGCGAAAGCTTCAGCAACAGCGGCAAATCGATGCCCGTGTGAATGCCGACTTCATCGCACAGATTGACCAGATCTTCGCTGCAGATATTGCCCGACGCCCCCGGCGCAAACGGACAGCCACCGAGGCCACCCAGCGCCGCATCGAAGCGCCGCGCGCCGGCCTCGTAAGCGGCCAGCACATTGCACAGACCAAGGCCTCGAGTGTTGTGGAAATGCAGGGTCAGATCGGCCGGCGAAACCCGCTGCAAAACGCGCCGCACCAAGCGATCGACCTGACGCGGATTGGCCATGCCGGTGGTGTCGGCGAGGCTGATGCCCTGAATGCCGAGCTCTTGATAAGCGTCGACAATTTGCAGCACGCGATCCTCATCGATCCGGCCTTCGAACGGACAACCGAAGGTGGTGGCGATGCTGCCGTTGAGGCGCACACCTGAGCCGCTGACAAACGCAACGATGTCAGCGAACGCGGCCAGCGACTCTTCGCAACGCATGCGCATATTGGCCAGGTTGTGGGTCTGGCTGGCAGACATCACCAGGTTCAACTCATCGGCATTCGCCGCCAGTGCGCGTTGCGCGCCTTTGAGGTTGGGGATCAACGCCACGTAAATAACACCCGGCTGACGCTGAATGCCGTTGAACACTTGCTCGCCGTCACGCAGGGCCGGAATGGCTTTGGGCGAGACGAACGAGCCGGCCTCGATGCGGCTGAATCCGGCCTGTGACAATTGATTGATCAGGGCGATCTTGTCAGCGGTTTCCACCCATGTCGGCTCGATCTGCAAACCGTCGCGGGGCGACACTTCCTGGACGATCAGGGTTTGCGAATAGTCAGTGATCATTGCACCACCCCCTGGCCTTTCAGGCGTTCAATATCGAGTTCAGTCAGGCCAAGATTGGCGAGAATAGCGTCGGTGTGCTGGCCCAGTTTCGGCCCGGACCAGTTCACCCCGCCGGGCGTCTCCGAGAGTTTGGGGACAATGCCGGGCATCTTCACCGTTGCGCCACCGGGCAACTCGGCATCGAGCAGCATGTCCCGCGCCTGATAGTGTGGATCGGCGACGATGTCAGCCACCGAGTAGATGCGCCCGGCCGGCACTTCAGCAGCTTCGAGGGCGGCCAGTACCTCGTCGATCGGCAGGCTGCTGGTCCAGTGTGTGATGGCTGCATCGAGCAAACCGCTCTGCGCCGCGCGGCCGTCGTTGTGGGCGAACTCCTCTGCGTCGGCCAGATCAGCACGGCCGATGGTGTGCATCAGACGCTTGTAGATCGGGTCGCTGTTGCCGGCAATCACAACATAAGCGCCGTCGGCCGTGAGGTAGGTATTGGAGGGCGCGATACCCGGCAGGGCACCGCCGCTGCGTTCGCGGACATGGCCGAGCATGTCGTATTCCGGCACCAGACTTTCCATGACATTGAACACGCTTTCGGCCAGCGACACATCGACGATCTGTCCACCGCCCTGCCCGGTCTTGACCCGCAACAGCGACATCAGCGCACCAATAACCGCGTGCAACGAGGCCAGCGAATCGCCGAGGCTGACGCCGACTCGCGCCGGTGGCGAATCGGGATTGCCGGTGGTGTAGCGGATGCCGCCCATGGCCTCGCCAATCGCACCGAAACCGGGCCGGTCACGGTAAGGGCCGGTCTGGCCGTAGCCGGAGATACGCACCAGGGTCAGGTTCGGATTCAAGGCATGCAGCACGTCCCAGCCCAGACCGAGTTTTTCCAGCGCACCGGGACGCAGGTTTTCGATGATCACGTCTGCATCACCGGCCAGTTGCTTGACCAGTTCGATGCCTTCAGCGGATTTGAGATTGAGCGCCAGGGATTTCTTGTTGCGCGATTGCAGGTACCACCACAGCGATGTGCCTTCGTGCAGCTTGCGCCATTTGCGCAGCGGGTCGCCCTGACCCAGGGCTTCGATCTTGATCACCTCGGCGCCGAACTCGGCAAGCATGCGCGCGGCAAACGGCGCGGCGATCAGGGTGCCGATCTCGATCACTTTGATTGCACTCAAAGGGGCAGTCATCGCGGGTACCTCTTGTTCTTGGAATATGGCGCCAAGGCTAGAGGAACGATGATCGGCGAATCCAGCCGTCTCTCGGCAATGGGCGTTCGCGAAATGCGAATGCTTCAGCGATGTGGTGAATTCGAAGCCGCTTTCGCGGGCAAGCCCGCTCCCACAGGGTTCAAAGTCAGCCGCACAATTTGCATACACGCTGGAAACTGTGGGAGCGGGCTTGCCCGCGAAGAGGCCGGCCCATTCAATAGAGATTCAGGCGCCCTGCCCGCGCAAATGCTCAAACAACATCCGGCTCACCGGCGACAATCCCGCCTCATCGCGCACCACCACAATCAGCGCGCGATCAGCCCAGTCGTCGGTCAGCGGCACCGCACGCAAGCCCAGTGCCTGACCAAACAACTCATAGGCTCGCTGCGGCAGAATGCCGATGCCCATGTTCGCCTGGACCATCCGGCAGACCGCATCGAATCCCGGCACATGAATGCGGATGCGCAGGACTTTGCCAGCCTGCCGCGCCGCCGCATGGGTACGCATGTTGATCGAACTGGCTGCGTGCAAGCCGACGTAATCGCTGTCGAGGGTTTCGCCGAAGGCCACCGATTCGTGCGTAGCCAACGGATGCTCCGGCAGCATCACCACCACCAGTTTGTCCGGGCGGTACAACACGTTGTGCAGGCCTTTGGTGTCGCTGTCCTCAGAGCAGATGCCGAGGTCGGCGACGCCATCGAGCACGCCCTGAATCACCCCGGCGCTGGGGCGTTCTTCAAGGTCGGTCTTGACCTGCGGATGCTGCGCGGAGAAGTCGCGCAAGTCTTCGGGCAGGAACTGAATGATCGCCGAAAGATTGGCCAGCATGCGCACGTAACCACGCACACCGTGGCTGTGCTCGCCCAGTTCCAGGCCCATCTTTTCCACATTGAAGAGCATCTGCCGCGCGTGGTGCAGCAGGGTTTCACCGGCCGGCGTAAGGATCATGCCTTTGGCCTGACGCACGAACAAAGCGATGCCCAGCGCCTCCTCCAACTCCATCAGGCGCTTGCTCGCCGCCGACACCGCGATGGCCTCGCGCGCAGCCGCACGGGTCAACGTGCCTTCCTCGTGGACGGCGACGAACAGTTGCAGAGTGATCAGATCGAGACGGCGGATCAGGCTTTTTTGCAGCATGGTGGGCTCGAAGGCAGGGTTCATCCGAGCCGGCAGGATAGCCCGGTTTTACCGCTGACTGCTCAGTTGCCCATGCTGGCGCGCTGTTTTGTGACAGGCGCAGTCAGCAAGCGAACCAGCTGCGCGCTGTCGTCCCTGCGACCCAACACCAGGATCGAAGAGCCTTGCAGGCAGGCATCGATGGCTGGCCATGAAATATCCTTCGCGCCCTCGACATCAAACGAATCATCCACTGCGCCATCGACCAGAAAGCCTGCCGTCAACAAGCCTCGTGCGCTGCCCGAGGTCTGTCCGACCGCCACAATACGTTTACCAGCGATGTCATCCAGCGCAAACCCTGCTTGCCAACCTCTCAGGTCGAGTTCATGCGCCGTCGGGGTGAGGACAGGATTGTTGAACGCGTCATCCATTTGGCCGGCGTAGGTAATGCCACTGATGAACCCGTGTTGCAGTTTCTTGCCTTGCGTTGACTCGACCGCCGAACCGAGCAGAAGCAGGCGCTGCGCCGTTTGTACGACGATGTCCGTCACGCTGCTTTCGAGCGGCTGGCCATCGCGCTGAATGTTCAACAGCAGTACACCCTTGTCGCCGAACGCTTGTGCAACTTTCCCGCTGTGGTCGAACGCCATGACCAATCCCTGATTGGTTACTTCCGTTTTGCCATGCAGCAGAATCAGCCCATCGTCGAGCTGGATGATCCCGGACAGCGAAATGGCCACGCCTGGCAGCGACAGGGGCAGCCAACCGTTGCTGGCGAACGATAAATCGTCCGAGCCATCGAGATTGAATCGCGTCAACAGGCCACTGCCCTTTTGCGCGGTCACAAACAGCAGCCTGTCCGGCTGCGCAAGCTGCGGATCGGATTTGGCCAGCAGCAGTTGCCCGTGGGTGGCCCCAAAGAGTGCCGGAATCCGCATGGGCACAATCCGGTAGCCATTCCTGTCGCCGCCGAACTCGATATCCGGCGAACCGTCGGGCAGAAACCGCGCGATGACTTGCTGGTATTCAACCGTCTTGTCTTTGACCACGCCAATCACACCGCACATCCAGATCCGTCCGAGCGCATCAACGATCAATGGCCCGCCTTGGGTGAGCGAGCCTGTGCCGAACTGGCCGCTGAGATATCCGCCTTCGCCGAAATCCGGATCCGGATTGCCATCGGCATCCAGGCGCGCAAGGCCGTAGTACGAATGGCCCGATTGCTCGACGGTAGCGCTGACCATGATCTGCCCCGAAGGCGTGATAGACACGCCTTCGGCAATGGTCTTGGCCGCTCCGGGGAATTTCAGCGTTCGCAGACCAAACAGAGCGTCCAGCTCCCCGGCTGACTGCGCGGTTGGGGGCAATGGCGCGGTGGATTCCGGCATGTTCGTATTCTCCTGTGGGATCGACATCAATCCCTCGCTGAGAGCATTCGAACCGAAGAAGCCACGCCGGACAACTGACACAAATGACAGTTTTTTAGACGGAAACGAAATTGATCACCGTGCAAAAAAGACTGGAGGACTGGTAGTTCTTACAGGTTCGAATTCAGGCACGTCATGCCAACCTCAGCGTTCAAATCAGCCATGGACGAGAAGAACGATGAGCACTCGCGACGAGCAAATGTCACAACCTGCCCCGGCCCCGACCATCACCTACCCCGAGGAGGCCAGCACGACGGGACCTGCGACATTGTTGCTCGGCAGCGGCATACCCGATGCGCTTGTACAGGTCTGGAACATTGAAAACACCCATTCGCTCGGTGCAGGGCTGGTTAGCGCAAAGGGACGATGGGCGTTCAGCATCAGCGGCGCTCAGGCTCCAGGCCAGCAGAAGATTCACGCCCACCAGACGTATGCAGGCATCACGTCTGAATGGAGTGACGAGCGCGGATTTGAGGTGCGACTGCGGCCCGAAATCGACGTCCCGGGCGTCTTCGTACCGCTTGAGGGAGCGGAGGTAAATGCGCCTGTGATGTTGTCGGGAGATGTCACACGGGCCGAGGGTTTCGTCAGTGTTTTCGATCTGGACACTGGCCTGGAGATTGCCAGGGCAGCGGTCGAAAGCGACCGGAAATGGCAAACCCCGGCTGCACACTCATTGGCGGTCGGGCAGTACCGTATATCCGCCGTTCACAACATCGCCGGCCAGGTTTCAGACTGGGGCCGTGTGCGGACATTTACCGTGGTCGCAGAAGCAAGCGAAGGACTGTTCGACTTCGCTCGCCTGCGCGCCTTCATTCAAAACGCATTGCGGAAAATCTCCTCGATCTGGCGCTGATCTGCCGCCCGTGGATTGGTCAGTCCGCACGCATCCTTCAAAGCATTGGCGGCGAGCACCGGGATGTCGCTGAGTTTCGCGCCCAGCTCACGCAGTCCGCCGGGAATCTCGACGTCCTTGGCAAGGTTGCGAATGGCATTGATCGCCGCCTGCGCGCCCTCCTCTGCGCTGAAACCACGAATATCCGCGCCCATGGCGTGGGCGACATCCCTGAGTCGATCAGCACAGACCAGCGCATTGAAACTCTGCACATGCGGCAACAGCACGGCATTGCACACGCCGTGGGGCAAGTCGTAGTAGCCGCCGAGCTGATGCGCCATGGCGTGGACAAATCCGAGCGAGGCGTTGTTGAACGCCATGCCGGCGAGGAACTGCGCGTAAGCCATGTTCTCCCGCGCCGCCAGGTCGCTGCCGTCGCGCACAGCCAGACGCAGGTTGTTGCTGATCAGGCTCATCGCTTTAAGCGCGCAAGCATCGGTGATCGGGTTGGCGGCGGTCGAGACGTAGGCTTCGATGGCGTGGGTCAGCGCGTCCATGCCAGTGGCGGCGGTGAGGCCTTTGGGCATCGCGACCATCAGTTCCGGATCGTTGACTGACAGCAGTGGCGTGACGTTGCGGTCGACGATGGCCATTTTCACGTGGCGCGATTCGTCGGTGATGATGCAGAAGCGGGTCATTTCGCTGGCAGTGCCGGCGGTGGTGTTGATGGCGATCAGCGGCAATTGCGGCTTGCTCGAACGGTCGACGCCTTCGTAATCGCCAATCTGCCCGCCATTGGTTGCGCACAGGGCGATGCCCTTGGCGCAATCGTGCGGCGAGCCGCCACCCAGCGACACGACGAAATCGCAACGGCTTTCCTTCAACAGCCCCAAGCCGGATTCGACATTGGCCGTGGTCGGGTTCGGTCTGGCGCCATCGAAGATCACCGAATCGATGTCCTGCATCGCCAGTTTCTCGGCGATCATTGCGGCGACGCCAGCCTTGGCCAGCCCGGCGTCGGTGACAATCAGCGCCTTGCGAAAACCATAATTGCGAATCGCGACCATGGCTTCGTCGAGGCAGCCGCTGCCCATGATGTTGACCGCCGGAATGAAGAAGGTGCTGCTCATCGTGTGTCTCCTGACTGAAGCCGGATCGACTGCCTCGATTCGGCGGGTGCACACAGGATCGACCGATCGGTCACGAGCAATGTTGATCTGGCTCAATGTCCGCTCGTGATAAAGTCGCCGTCCATCTGCCCTTTGTTTTGAGATCGCCCACGCAATGACCGATTTTCTCGATGTCGACGCCACCCTCGAAGACTGGAATGCCTTGCGCGCCGCGAACGATTTTCAGGGTTTGCTGGTGGGCAATGGCGCCAGCCGCGCGGTATGGGATAACTTCGGCTACGACTCGCTGTTCGAAAACGCCCGTACGGTCGAAGAGAAACCGCTGAGCCCATCGGAACTGGCGGTGTTCGACGCGCTGCAAACCCGCAGCTTCGAACAAGTGCTGGGCGCCCTGAAAACCACCAGCCGGGTCAACAAGGCGTTGGCGGTCAGTTCGGCGGCACCGCGCAATCGCTATTACGCGATCAAGGAAGCGCTGATCAACACGGTGCACGCGGTGCACATCCCGTGGCGGCTGGTGCAGCCTTCGACACTGACGGTGCTCAATGCAGAACTGGCGCGCTATCGCACGGTGTTCACCACCAACTACGACCTGCTCAATTACTGGGCGCTGCAACACCCGGGCGAGGCCATCGACGACCTGTTCAACGGCGCGGACGCGAGTTTCGATCTGAGCCAGAGCGCCACCGACAAACCGCGTCTGCTCTACCTGCACGGTGGTCTGCATCTGGTGCGCAATCAGGACGGCACCGCACGCAAACTGACCTCGACCGAAGGCACCCTGCTCGGCAGTTTCGCCATCAACAATACGATCAAGACCCTGGACGACGTGCCCCTGTTCGTCACCGAAGGGCCGAGCGCCGACAAGCTCAAGACCATTCGCAGCTCGGATTATCTGTCGTTCTGCTACGAGCAGTTACTGGCCCATGGCGACAGCCTGTGCATCTTCGGCCATGCCCTGGGCGAGCAGGATGCGCATCTGGTGCGGGCGCTGCGCCTAGCCCGACCGAAGTGCGTGGCGGTCTCGATTTATCCGCGCAGCGCCGCGTTCATCCAGCATCAGAAGCGTCACTACGCCAAGGTGTTTGAAGGTACCGGGGTTGAGTTGCGGTTCTTTGATGCCAAGAGCCATGCCCTGGGCGATCCGAAATTGTCGGTACCGGTTGAGGTATGAACCAAGATCAAAAGATCGCAGCCTTCGGCAGCTCCTACATGGAAATGCATTCCAGGTGTAGGAGCTGCCGAAGGCTGCGATCTTTTGATTTCAAAGGCTCATGCCCTGAGCTCAGAGGACAGGCAGGGTCTTGTCCTTGATGGTTTTCGTCGGGCCGTTGGCCTTCACGCTGGCGATGCCCTTGTCGCACGCGCCATCCGATGAATACGACTCGCTGCTGCCGATGACCTGGTGATTGGCCGCCTTGAGATTGAAGTACGGGTGGCCGTCCTTGGTCGATTTTTTCTCGTAACGCTCGTCCAGCGGGCTGTTGGCCTGCACCGAGGCGATGCCGCCGTCGGCGCCGGCGCGGGTGCTGTAGAGCTCGCTGGTCAGAATCGTTTCGGCGTTCGCCGCTTTCAACACGAACCTGAATTGGCCGTTGCTGCTTTTGCTCACTTCGTACCATCCGGACATGTCTGTTTCTCCTGGGGGCGATTGAGAGATTTCGCGCTTCAGAGTAAAGACCAGCGTCTGCGATCTGTCGCCTGCCTCGACTACAAGGTGATTTTCGTACCGAGCAGACCGAGGAAACCGGCCAGCCATTTAGGATGCGCCGGCCACGCCGGAGCGGTGGCGAAATTTCCCTGAACATGGCCGTCGGTCACCGGAATGTCGATGTAGGTGCCGCCCGCCAGACGTACTTCCGGGGCGCAGGCCGGATACGCGCTGCACTCACGCCCCTCGAGCACACCCGCCGCCGCGAGCAGTTGCGCGCCATGGCAGACCGCTGCGATGGGCTTGCCGGCGTTGTCGAACGCGCGCACCAGTTCGAGGACTTTGTCGTTCAGCCGCAGGTATTCCGGCGCACGACCGCCGGGAATCAGCAGCGCGTCGTAATCGGCTTCGCTGGCCTTGGCGAAATCGAAATTGAGGGCGAACAGGTGACCGGGTTTTTCGCTGTAGGTCTGATCGCCTTCAAAATCATGAATCGCCGTGCGCACGGTGCTGCCGGCAGACTTGTCCGGGCACACGGCGTGGACCGTGTGGCCGACCATCTGCAAGGCCTGGAACGGCACCATCACTTCGTAGTCTTCGACGTAATCGCCGACCAGCATCAGAATCTTTTTCGCGGCCATGGGAAAACTCCTCGGGGAAAGGTCTGGGAGTATTCAAGGTAGACCCAAATTGAGCTGCAAGCTGCAAGCTTCAAGCTTCAAGCTTCAAGCTTCAAGCTTCAAGCTTCAAGCTTCAAGCT
>NZ_RCOD01000041.1:0-2234 GCF_004307505.1 Pseudomonas sp. Sample_11 | reverse complement strand
CAAGCTTCAAGCTTCAAGCTTCAAGCTTCAAGCTTCAAGCTTCAAGCTTCAAGCTAAAACAGGATCACCCATATCAGGCACACCAGCGTCATGCTTCAACTTGCAGCTTGCCGCTTGAAGCTTGCAGCTGCCTGTTAAGGCATATAGCCGTCAGCGCGCAGCAGAGTTTCCAGGCAATGGTCGCTGATGTGGTAGAACGCCTTGAGCTCTGCGATCTTCGTCAACAACTGCGTCGGATCGACCGGCTCGGCGCGTTTCACCGCGAGAATCATCTTGTTCTTGTTGGTGTGTTCCAGCGAGATGAACTCGAACACTTTGGTCTCGTAACCGCAGGCTTCGAGGAATAACGCGCGCAAGCTGTCGGTGACCATTTCCGCCTGCTGGCCGAGGTGCAAGCCGTATTGCAGCATCGGCTTGAGCAGCGCCGGGCTCTGGATCTGCAGGCGGATCTGTTTGTGACAGCAGGGCGAGCACATGATGATCGACGCACCCGAGCGGATGCCGGTGTGGATCGCGTAATCGGTGGCAATGTCGCAGGCATGCAGGGCGATCATCACGTCCAGCTCACTCGGCGCCACCGTGCGCACGTCACCGCACTTGAACACCAGCCCCGGATGTTCAAGCTTGGCCGCAGCGGCGTTGCACAGGTTGACCATTTCTTCACGCAACTCAACGCCGGTGACTTCGCCCTCGGCCTTGAGCGTATTGCGCAGGTAGTCGTGAATGGCGAACGTCAGGTAGCCCTTGCCCGAACCGAAATCGGCGACCCGCACCGGTTGGTCCAGCGCCAGCGGCGACGAGGTCAGGGCGTGGCTGAACACTTCGATGAACTTGTTGATCTGCTTCCACTTGCGCGACATCGCCGGGATCAGCTCGTGTTGAGCATTGGTCACGCCCAGGTCTTTGAGGAAGGGGCGGCTCAGTTCAAGGAAACGATTTTTCTCGCGGTTGTGCTCGGCGGACGGCGCTTCACGCAATTGCTGAGGTTTGCTCTTGAACAGCGAACTCTTGCCCTTTTTGCTGTATTCCAGCTGCGCTTCGTCGGTCAGCGCCAGTAAATGCGCATTTTTGAACGAGGTCGGCAGCAGCCCGGCGATCAGCGCCACGCCTTCGCTCAGCGGCAGATTTTTGGTGATGTCGCGGGTCTTGTAGCGATAAACGAATGACAGGCACGGCTGCGCCTTGACCGTCACCGGTTTGATGATGACCCGTTGCAGATCCGCCTCTTCACCGACGTACTTGGCCAGCACCAGTTTGATGAAACCGCTGTCGTCGAGGCTGGCTTGCAGCAGCTCGATGAACTGAGCGTGGTGATCGGCGGCCGGTTTGGCGGACGGCGCGGAAGAAGCGGAAACGGACATGGACAAGCGGCCTCGGACGGGCGGAATCGGGAATGGCGGGTATTTTAGGGGGGATGGGGGTTGGGGACACCCTCTTATTTACCCAACGGCGAAAATCAAAAGATCGCAGCCTTCGGCAGCTCCTACAATTGGAATGCATTCTCCTGTAGGAGCTGCCGAAGGCTGCGAGCTTTTGATCTACCCCAACACCACCAACCGATTCGGCAATTCATTCCTCACCTGCGTCACCGGCACATGCACCTTCAACAACTCGCCACACGCCTCCACGCAAGTGACAAACCCTTCCAGCGTGCGGCCCTGGCGGACCTGTTCGGTGAACGCTGCGACAATCGCGTCCCAGTTGCTGTTATCCAGCCGTTTGGAAATCCCCTCGTCCACCAGAATCTCCACATAGCGCTCAGCCTCGCAGACAAAAATCAGCATGCCGGTGCTGCCCACGGTGTGGTGCAGGTTCTGTTCGAGAAACTGCCGCCGCGCCAGGTTGGAGGCGCGCCAGTGGCGCACGCGACGCGGGACCAGATGCGTGGTGATTTTCGGCAGGCGGAACAGCAGGCACAGGACGATGAACATGCCCCATTGCACCAGCAGCAGACTGCGCAGGGTCAGCCAGCCCGTGAGGTAGTGGACGATGCCCGGCAACACCAGCGCCAGCAGGCTGGCCCAGAGCAGCGGGATGTACGCGTAGTCATCGGCGCGGGCAGCGAGAACCGTGACCAGTTCGGCGTCGGTGTCGCGTTCGACCCGGGCGATGGCCTCGGCGACTTTGCGTTGTTCGTGTTCAGTCAGTAATGCCATGTCGAAAAGTGCCTGCTCATTATTCTTTTGATCTCACCAGCCGCCGGACGAACCGCCGCCGCCGAAACTGCCCCCGCC
>NZ_RCOD01000011.1:0-1398 GCF_004307505.1 Pseudomonas sp. Sample_11 | reverse complement strand
ATGCCCCGCCAAAGCGACCTGCGTTTCACTTTCGAGCCCCTGCAAGGCGATCCCTTTGATGTGGTCTCGTTCACCCTCGAAGAAAGCCTGTCCCAGCCATTCAAACTCTCTCTGGAACTGGCCAGCCACAGCGCCGCCATCGACTTCAATCGCGTGCTTGACCTGGCAGGGCTGTTCACCATCTGGCGCGGCGAAACCGCGGTGCGCTACGTCCACGGTCTGGTCAGCCTGTTCACGCAGGGCGACACCGGTTTTCGTCGCACCCGCTACAGCGCCGTGATCGAACCGACCCTGAAGCGTTTCGATCTGCGCTCCAACTGGCGCATCTTCCAGGGCCAGACCGTGCCCGACATCATCACCAGCGTGCTGGCCGAGCAACAGCTCACCGACGTTCGCCGCGA
Source organism: Pseudomonas sp. Sample_11 (assembly GCF_004307505.1). NCBI lineage: Bacteria > Pseudomonadati > Pseudomonadota > Gammaproteobacteria > Pseudomonadales > Pseudomonadaceae > Pseudomonas > Pseudomonas sp. Sample_11. The sequence continues at coordinate 997 of NZ_RCOD01000011.1, read as the reverse complement.
AATCTGCTTCGACCACCAACCCCGCGAATACTGCGTGCAGGCCGGAGAAACCGACCTCGATTTCATCGCCCGCCTCGCTGCCGAAGAAGGCTTGCTCTATACCTTCGAACACCGCACCGACGGCCACACCCTGATCCTGACCGACCGCGTCGGCGGACTCGGCACCATCGGCACCCATAAAGACTGTCCGGTGATCTACCAACCGATGGCCGGCGGCGACGCCACAGAACCGGCGCTGACCCGCTTCCACTACACCGAACAAGTGCGCACTGCGCGCCAGGTGCAGCGCGACTACACCTTCACCCACCCGCGCTACAACCAGCAGCACACCGCCACTGGCGACCAGGACCTGAACAACCAGCACAAGGACTACGAACGCTACGACTATCCCGGGCGCTACAAACGCGACATCGCCGGTAAACCCTTTACCAAGACACGCCTGACCGCCCTGCGCAATGACGCCAAACTGGCCCATCTGGAAGGTGACGATGAACGCCTGCAACCGGGGCTGGCGTTCGACCTCAACGATCATCCCCGTGAGGATTTCAACGACCGCTGGCGCACCATCGCCGTTCAGCATCAAGGCAAACAGCACAGCAGCCTCGAAGAGGAATCGTTCGGCAGCGACCGAGGCACGTCTTATGAGATGCACGCCAGCGCGATCCGCTGGACCTCCGACTGGAAATCCCCGCTACGCGACAAACCCTGCATCGACGGCCCACAGATCGCCACCGTGGTCGGCCCGCCGGGGGAAGAGATCTATTGCGATGAATGGGGCCGGGTCAAAGTGCAGTTCCCGTGGGACCGTTCGGACAAAAACAACGATCAGAGTTCGTGCTGGATTCGTGTGGCTCAGGGCTGGGCCGGGGCGACCTGGGGTGCGATGGCGATACCACGAGTCGGGCAGGAACTGATCATCAGCTATCTCGACGGCGACCCCGACCAGCCAATTGCGACCGGGCGTGCATATCGGCAAACCAACCTGCCGCCGTATGAA
>NZ_RCOD01000036.1:0-5972 GCF_004307505.1 Pseudomonas sp. Sample_11 | reverse complement strand
TGGCCAACGCCTGCGAAACCCTCGCCTCGGCCAAAACCATCGCCCAGGAATTCGCGGGGCTGGTAAAGCCATCGCAGCGAAGGACGCTAATGGGGGTTGCGCAGTTGATCATGCTTGGGGAGTTGGCGGTGAACCGGGTGCTGGATAATCTGGAGTTGCCGCAGTAGCGGAGCCCGATGATCGTTCCCACGCTCCTGCGTGGGAATGCCTCAACGGACGCTCCGCGTTCGGCTCCCGATGGGACCCGGAGCGTCCCGGCTGCATGCCTTTGCGCATGGGAACACTCTTCATGACCGTTCATCGCAAACCCCCTCCTACCTGTCAGAGTTGACAGGTGACGGCCCGGCCGGTCTCGCATTAGATGCAGCAAGAGCGTTCCTATTTCACGCAAGGAGAATGCAATGAGCCGCGTCCGTAATTTTGTTGAGCCTTTTGCGCTGACTGTCCCGAAAGTGCCCGAGATGATCAAGCTGGACCCCGAAATGGCAGACGTTCACGGTGGCGTCTCTATCACCGATGCCAATAAGGTCGATGGTTTACTGGTGCTCATGCTGGCGTACCTGGGGCAGGCCGTTAACCAAACGCTTACTTTGTATGTGAACGGCACAAAAGGACCTCACACCACCATTGCTGAAGGCAAGGAAAATGTTGATACGCCCTTGCGCCTGCCTGCCGGCTTACTGCAAAAAGGCCTTAACCGCATCAAAATTCACATCGAGCGCACGTCCGGGAATGGTGAATTCACACCTGAGTTGGTGCTCTACCATCGAACCTCTCCGCCCGGTGATTTACCACCGGTATTGAATCTCACCGTCAGCCACAAGGTCATCAACCAGGCGGAAGCTGACAAGTTCAAGGTGACTGTCACCTACGCCAACGTGCAGTGGTATGACCTGATTTTTGTGTCTTGCAATGGTGTGCATCACATATATCAGCTCACACCCAGCGTTGTGTCGCCCCTGCCTCCCGTACCAAAAAGTGTTGTGATCGACATCCCGAAAGACAAGCTGATCGAGGGTGGCAACGATAAAACCTTCGAAATCAAATATCGCGTTGTCGACTACCTGACCAATCCCTCCGGCCCTCCAACCTGGTCCGATGCCGTGTTCGTGGAAGTGGATCTGGACAAGATCTCCCAAGAGCCGCCGACACTCGTTAACGCCGTCTCCCCAATCGATGTGCTGGCAAGTGAAGGCGGAGTGAAGGTGCGGGCCGAGTTCAAAGCCGCTTTGGCAAACGACAAGGCGACGCTGAAGATTGTCGATGGCCTACCGGGTTCATCATTTCCGCAAGTGGCATTCAACACCAACCAACGCGCCAATTTCACATTCAGCGTGGCGTTCCTTCTCGCTCATCAAGGCAAAACAATCCAGGTGTCGTGGGTATTGATTCGAGATGGCGTGCCCAGCGGCGAATCCCCTCCTCTGGAGGTGGTCATCGATAAAATCGCGGTGGACGACCCGCGCTTGCCGACTCCGAATATTGCGGGGGAAATGGGGCAGCAGCTCAATGTTCCGGAACTACCGAATGATGCGCGGGTGCTCACGGAAAAAATTCCACTGATGCAACAGACCCACCCGGTCTGGGTTGATTTTGAAGGCGTCGACGCGGATGGGAACCCGGTAACCAAGGAAGTTTCGACCGGCGGGCCTAGTGAACTGGCGGACAGGATTTCGTTACTGGCGCAAGTCGAGTGGTTGAAGAACCTGAAAGATGGAAGCCCGTTGAGAGTGGTTTGTGCGGTCAATCTTGATGGGGTTATGGACAAGACAAAAGCGGTGCCGCTTCGTGTGCGTAGTTATACGATTCGTGCAGCCGAGGACCTTTTAGCGCCTAAAATCAGACAGGCGCAAGACAACAGCCTGGATCCGTTTGCGGCGAAAGATGCGCTGACCGCTTTGGTCTTTGATCCTTCCATTCAGCTTGATGATGTAATCCAAGTGCGCTGGCTCGCCGCCCCAGGTACTCCTGCCGATGGCTCCTACACCTCGCCGCCTCACTTGGTCAAAGTGCTGGGCACGCAGGAGATTGCGCTGGACAACAAAGTGCTTGCGTACAGTTTCGGTGGCAATGTGACGGTGGATTACAGCAAGACAACCGGATCGGCTACGCGCGATTCCCTGCCGCTGATACTGAGTGTGCAGGACATTGCCGACGGAGATCCTCGATTGCCCACGCCGACGATCGACCGGGTGACGGGAGATGAGCTGAATCCTGCGGATTTGTTGCCGACGGATCATACGCGGACGACCGCTTGGCCGTTGATAGCTGTAGGACAGCGGGTTGATTTGACTTATAGAGAAATCAAAAGTGATGGCAGTGCGGGAATTATTGAACAAGCGTATAAAGGGAAAGAAGTGACGACGGAGGACTTGGGTGGGTTAAAACATCCTGTTCCTGTAGCAAAACTGGCATCACTGGCGGACCGTTCCACCTTGAAACTCGAGGTTCAAGTCAATTTCGATGGAAATGAATCGGGCAGAAAAGTTGCATTTCCAACCCGCGCTTATAACGTAAGCAAAGGGTTTGACGACCTGACCACTTTTACGGATTACGACTGGAACAATTGGGAGCTTCGTCACGGCGGGCGGCCATTTATTCAATTTAACGACGGAGAGTATTTCCTGGTTTCAGCTCAAGACTCCAACCAATATTACTCTATTCAATTGAGTAAATCCTTCAACGAAATACCGGGCCGTCAACTATTTGAACTCAGCTTTAACTATCGATCGATCCATAATGTAAGTTTCGAATTTAGTCACAACGAACTTAACGGTCCAGTGGTATCGTTACCTAGAGGCAGTAACTGGCAATATCACAAAGCAATATTCAGCATGCCCAAACCACTCAGACTCTTGTACTTATACGCCGCGACAACTAACGGCAACTTCGATATCGATAACATCCGGCTAAGGCAGGTAAATAACTAATGAGGCGCGTCAGTGCGGGCGATTATCTTGTCATGGCGGATCCATGGAAATCCTAGAGGTATAAGCAAGCCTGACGCGGCCGGAATATTCGAGGAACTAAAAAAGTTTCCAGCGATAGAACGTCTTCCCACCCGGCAAAGCCAACGCCTACAGAGACGGCGCAGGCGATCATGCTCGGGAGAAACTGGAAGTGAATCGGGTGCTGGAACATCTGGAGATGCCTGAGTGATGCATGCAGGCTGAATTATTGGCTGTTCATTCTGCCCTATGGTGAGCACCCTCGCTCCCCCAGTTTGACCGCATTCCAATTGTGGGAGCGAGCTTGCTCGCGAAGGCTGAATATCAGTCGCTGAGATGTCGACTGAAAACCGCATTCGCGAGCAGGCTCGCTCCCACACAACCTGCATCCGCAGCGACCTACCATTCGTCGCATAACCATCCTCCACTGTCAGATCTGACAGTAGCCAACTTCTCCCGCCCGGTATCTGATGTCTCCATCCCGGCCAGCCCTCCCTGGCCGTCTCATCAGGAAGGTGTGCCATGGAAAAGACGCAACCCGACAACACGGTCATGACGCTGTATCCGGTGATAATTCCTGTTGCCACCAAGAACGTGATCACTGACCCGCCGGCAGAGCCACCGACAGTCACCTATGGCTTGCCGTTGAAGGTATTCACGGAGCTCACGCGCGATGAAATCAACGCCGCTGGTGTACAGGTGGTGGTCGATCCGCCTGCGGATGTTGATCAATATGGAAGTATCAGACTCTTCGTCAACGGTGAGCAGAGCGGCGGTGCACAGACAGTCGTCAACGAGCGAATGGTCTTTCCCGTGTTCCAGAGGGCACTTCACGACGGCGTCATCAACACCATCCAATACATTCTGAAAAACGTCGCCGGCAATGACAGCAAATCCATCGAAGCGTGGGCCCTCTACAACGACACGTTGCCCGGCGGCAATGATGTGCCTGGTACCGGTGATCATCCGGGGCTGCTGATCAGTCTGCCCGAAGGGCTCGGCAACCCGGCGGTGATTGACAAGGATCAGGCCGCCAAAGGCGTACTCCTGACGTTCGATTACCCTCATTGCCGCGCCTACGATCAGGTGACATACGAGATCAATCGCCAGACCTTCAAACACACGGTGACGCCGGAACAGGCGGGCAAGGCATTCTCGGTGCTGATCGGTCCCGACACCTTCAAAAAAATTGGCAGCATGAACAACTGCCCGTTCTCTTACACGGTGATCGATCAACTGCTCAACACCACTCACCGGGACCGGTGGTCGAAGTACATTCATGCCAACATTGACCTTGAGCGAAACTTCCTGCCCCAGCCGATCCTGCGCGAGGATCCAGACGATGACATGGACGATCCAGCGATTGTGGATCTCGACAAACTCGAGGGCCGGCCGCTACTGATCGTCGTTGCTCCTACCACTCCCGATTTTCAAAAGGGCGACACGGTCAGAGGGTATTCTCGGCTGAACGATTCAGCCGAGAAGCCGACCCAACCGGGCGTGATCACCGACAAGTTTGGAGTGCTGCAACCGTGCATTCTGGAGCTACCCAACGATCAGCTCACCTCCGGCGCGCGCTTGCAGGTGCGTTATGAGCTGGAACGGCCGGCAGGCACCGTTGTTGGGCACTCCAGAACGGCCGAGGCCGAGATCATCGGCGAAGCGGCGCCGGATCTGGTAGCGCCCATAATCAAACAGGCACCAGGCAACAGCCTGGACCCGCTTGCCGCGAAAGATGCGCTGACCGCTCTGGCGTTTGATCCTTCCATTCAGCTCGACGACATAATCGTCGTGACCTGGACCGGCGCACCGGGCACGCCTGCCGACGGCTCCTACACCTCGCCGCCTCACGTGGTCAAAGTGCTGGGCACACAGGAGATTGCGCTGGACAACAAAGTGCTTGCGTACAGTTTCGGTGGCAATGTGACGGTGGATTACAGCAAGACAACCGGATCGGCTACGCGCGATTCCCTGCCGCTGATACTGAGTGTGCAGGACATTGCCGACGGAGATCCTCGATTGCCCACGCCGACGATCGACCGGGTGACGGGAGATGAGCTGAATCCTGCGGATTTGTTGGCAACGGATCATACGCGGACGACGGCTTGGCCGCTGATTGCCTTGGGGCAAAAGATATGGCTGACGTATAGGGAAATAAAGCGTGATGGCAGTACGGGAATTGTTGAAGAGGCTTATAAAGGGAAAGAGGTGACGGCGGAGGATTTGGGTGGGATACGCCATCCAGTGCCACTGGACAAGTTGCTGATGTTGGAAGACGACTCGACACTTGAGATTGAGGTGAAGGTTTCTTTTGATAAAGCTGAAGGTGACTATATATCCTTTCCGAGGAAGGCGTATACGGTCAAGAAGCCATACGATGATTTGACTACATTCACCAACTACGAAACAAACGACTGGATAATAACTGGGACAACAGGCTCAATAATCAAGCAAGACAATGAATACTTCATCCAATCAAACTATACCGATGGCAGATACCGACTATACATGCATAAGTCTTATCAACATTTACAAAGCGGAAGCTCTTGCACACTCAGCTTTGATCACCGCAACGCTGCTGAAAGTAACTTAATGCTAACTATGATAGCCGAAAACTCCAATACCGACATAAACATCGGCTATTCAAAAGTCCCCCCCACCAGCACATGGAAGAGCTTTAATATAAAGTTCTATTTAGGAGCGCCAGGAACCAACGCATACTCTATCGTATACATTTACTGCCTAGGCGAATCCACTATCGCTTTAGACAACATTCGCTTAACAAGCACCAACTAAAATGGACCCACAAACATTTGAACAAGGATTTTTTTCCAGAAGACAATAATGATTATTTCAAGTATCCGTTCTAAAGCAACCTCGAATGGAACCTCATCAATGAAAGCGAGGTTGTTAGACTGAAAAGCGATGTATCCAAAAAGTCTGGAGGAGCTAAGGAGCTGGCGGAAGACAGCCGGAGTCGAACCTGCCCGGGAACGGATGCCGTCCCCAACCGGGTTTGAAGCC
>NZ_RCOD01000083.1:0-6094 GCF_004307505.1 Pseudomonas sp. Sample_11 | reverse complement strand
GAAGGCGATGCGTGATGCGGTGTCGATTCCGGTGACGGTGAAGCACCGGATCGGGATCAACGGGCGTGACAGCTATGAAGAGCTGTGCGATTTCGTTGGCACGGTGCGTGATGCCGGTTGCACCAGTTTTACCGTGCATGCGCGGATTGCGATTCTGGAGGGGTTGTCGCCGAAGGAGAATCGCGACATTCCGCCGTTGCGCTATGACGTCGCGGCGCAGCTGAAGGCGGATTTTCCGGAGCTGGAGATTGTGCTGAATGGCGGGATCAAGACCATGGAGGCCTGCCATGAGCATTTGCAGACCTTCGACGGCGTGATGTTGGGGCGTGAGGCTTATCACAATCCGTATTTGCTGGCGGAGGTGGATCAGCAGTTATTTGGCAGTTCGGCGCCGGTGATCAGTCGGGCTGAGGCGTTGGCGCAGTTGCGGCCGTATATCGCCGAACATTTGCTGGCCGGTGGTGCGATGCATCACATCACGCGGCATGTGCTGGGCCTGGGCACCGGGTTCCCGGGGGCGCGCAAGTTTCGTCAGTTGTTGTCGGTGGATATTCACAAGGCCAAGGATCCGCTGGCGTTGCTGGATCAGGCGGCTGAGTTGCTTGAAGGGCGTTGATTGATGGTTTGGGTGTGCGGGCGACGCATGAGCGTTGCCCGGTGTTTTGATGTACTGACAGGATGTCTCTTGGTTATGCCCGCGTTTAAACGTGCTCTATTCAATCGCTTCACCCTCCTCGCTTTATGCTCGACGGCTTCCTCCAACATCTTCGCCGACTGCAATTTTGCGCGAGGGTGTGGTGAAGGGAGCGGTGGCCCTTTTGAATCAACGCAAATGTCCGGCTTTCTGGTGTTCACGGCGACGATGGTGTCGGTCGATGGAACCTCGGACGTATCCGGCCTCAAAAAACGTGTTTACTCGGCTGAGGAAATCGAAGCCGCGCGGTACTTCCTGGCCAGCGACGGCATGCTGCAAGCCGCGTATTTCACCTCGGCCTTGCAGCGCTTTCGTCAGGAGTCGTCGGATTCGACGTTAAACGATCTCGCCGTGGCGGCGTTGATCAGCGCGCAGTGATCAGGCAGCCGCTGCGGCGGTCCAGTTCACCCAGCCAAACAGCCACGTCGCCAGAATCAGCAAACCAAAACCGATCCGGTACCACGCGAACGCGGCATAGCTGTGGTTGGCGATAAATTTCAGCAGGCCACGCACGGCGATCATGGCGAAGATGAACGCGGTGACGAAGCCGAGGGCGAAGACTGGCAGGTCGTTGGGTTGGAACAGGTCGCGGTATTTGTAGCCGGAATAAACGGCGGCACCAACCATGGTCGGCATGGCGAGGAAGAACGAGAACTCGGTGGCGGCTTTGCGCGAAAGGCCGAAGAGCAGCCCGCCGATGATGGTCGAGCCGGAGCGCGAGGTGCCGGGAATCATCGCCAGGCATTGTACGAAACCGACCTTCAACGCGTGGGACCAGCGCATGTCGTCGACATGTTCGACGCTGACTACATGGCTGCGCTGTTCGGCCCACAACATGACGATGCCGCCAACAACCAGGGCCACCGCAACGGTGATCGGGTTGAACAGGTATTCATGAATCGCGTCGGCGAATAACACGCCGAGGATAACGGCAGGGAAAAACGCGATCAGCAGATTAAGGGTGAAACGTTGCGCGTTGCGCTCGGTGGGCAGGCCTTTGACGATTTCGAAGATCTTCGGACGAAACTCCCAGACCACAGCAAGAATGGCCCCCAGTTGAATAATGATGTTGAACGCCATCGCGCGTTCGCCGCCAAACTCGAGCAGGTCGGCGACAATAATCTGGTGGCCGGTACTTGAAATGGGCAAGAACTCGGTCAAGCCTTCTACCGCGCCTAATATCAACACCTGGAAAAGGGTCCAGAAATCCATTAATCCTCCGTCAGAGCACTCAGGGTGAGCGACCAGTCAATAACACTCAGGGGTTGAGTATCTGAGTTACACAATTGGCGCATATGAAGATCTAAAGATCGCAGCCTTCGGCAGCTCCTACATTTGGAATGCATTTCCATGTAGGAGCTGCCGAAGGCTGCGATCTTTTGATTTCGAAGAATAGGTCTAACGGACTGCCACACTCAAGTCATGTTAGTAATCGTCGGCCGACGAACTAAACGGAAAAAATTTACATCTATTACTACAAATATTTCAGTTCAGATATGAAGTGTGATCAACCTCACACATTGTTGACATGGCCAATCAATGGCAAAAGGACATAGACAAAGCCATCGCCACAAGCTCAAAATAGTGGCACCATTGCATATAGCCATCACTTACGCATTAGTTCACAAGCCCGAGAAAATCAACTAAAAGCCTGAAAAGCTTAGTTATTGTTAGAAAACTCGGGAGACACGTCTAAAATCCGCACAAATGTTACCAATTGTCAGTCACAGATGAGAACCGGTGCTTTAACATCCCGATGTCAGCACCTAATTCGAGTCAACGCATGATGCTCTCAGGGAACTTGGCGACGAGAAGTCCGCGCCCGACAAATGATGAATCCGGTGTTCTTGCTCTGGGTCGTACACTGGGTGTGGCTGATCATTTCAGATCGCTGATCGCAAAGCACGTGCAGCCCGATATGACTCTGGAAACAGGTGCTTTCACTAGTTCATATAAGCAGCACGGTTACATCGGTTCCTACCGCGCCATTTTCGTCATCATCGATAATCCACAAGCTATCGAAGAAAATCTGGCCCTGGTGCAGACCCTGCGCGATGACAACTTGAAGCCACTTATTTGCGCTGTCGTTACCGGCCGCGGTGCCGTCAACAAGATCAAATATTTCCTCGCCGGGGCGGATGCCTGTATCAAGCTCAACACATTGAGCGATGACAGCGAAGACTTGCTGGCGGAGTTCTTCAACAGCGAAGACTGGCAACGAGATATCAATCTCACGCTTGATCCGACGCGGATCTGCCTGATGGACAGTCGGCGCAAACTGGATATCTCTTTCGCCGAAATGAAGATCCTCGAGGCCTTTGCGCACACCGGCAATCACATTCTGAGTCATGATGAAATCGCCAGCATCATGGGCCTCAACGCCAATTTCTACGACCCTCGGGCACTGGAAAAATCAATCAGTCGCTTGCGTGGAAAAATCAAGGACATGTATGGTACAAACGCGATTCAGAGCATCCGCGGCTACGGCTATCGCCTGATGCGGGGCCTGATATCGACTGCCTGAGTCTCGGGCAGTCTTCCCTTTTGCATACGTACGAAGGATCGTCTGATGCAGCCATATCGTTTCAATTGCGCCTCATACTTATTAAAACTCAAGCACTTGAATGAGCACGGCATCACGCCACATAACAATAAAACTCCATAACATAGCAGCAGATCGAGTGGAATTTATCGATGGCCATTTTCGGCCAGAACCCTGCCTACGATTACTTCCGAGGAAGTCATTGCTCGCCTGCCGATTTATCTTTTAGCCAATTTTGGTGTGTATTTAGGAGAGAGACATGGAAACGAGTACAACCCTCCCCAGAAAATATTTTGTTGTTGTGACGCACAGCACAACGTCGCAACGTGAACTGGAAAGCATCTTGTCCAGTGAGCGTTTCAATTCGTTTGGCACGTCGCAGGCACAAATGTTTGTTGAAGGTGTTGCTTCGCCCTCTTCCGCCCCGATGGTCATGGAGTTCAGTTACCCAAGCCTCAGCCGAAAGAATGTTGCGCGCAGTATCGAACATGATACCCAACGCATACTGGCCACCCTTGAAAATGAATGGCGAGCTGCGCAAACAGACAATCCGTTTCAAAGCTTCCCGACCCGCAGTGCAGAACGCGCTCATATCTCCAATGTCTGCGAGAGCACTGAGCCTTGCAGCGACACCTGGCATCTTGACGATGAACAAGGCGTGTTGCTCAAGGACAATGTTGCGATCAGCCTGACTGGTTTGGAAACCGCTCTGGTCAGGAAAATGCTGAGCCATGAAGAGCGCGTGGTCAGTCGTGATGACTTGATCATCAGCATTGGTCGGGAACCCGAGCAATACCGTGGCCTGGAAATGTGCCTGAGCCGATTGCAGGATAAATTCAAGAGCGCAAGTAATGGCGAGCGATTGTTCCGAGCTGTAAGAAATCGCGGATATTGCCTGATCCAGGAAGTCGTCGCTTAATCACAAGCGACACACAAACCAAGACAAACAGATATAAAGTGCGACTACAACAACAAGAAGAGCACTCTGTTTGGTTTTCCCTCCCTGATTTAATAAAAGCTTCCCTGCCTCCACCCTTCAACAGTAACAAATACGCCCTCGCTTTTTCATCCCCCGCTCTACGACCTTTTCTAACAACCTTCTATTTAATTATTAAAAAGTTGGCATTGTGCCATCTTGTTAGAACTCGTCAGACACCATTCCCGGCAATAACTTAGTCTATTGGCTGACGACAGTTCGGCTCTCGATGTTGTTACCTCAAGACACTCGCTAAAACAAAAACAATAAGTCTGCATAACAACTCGGCTTTCAACTGTTGAAACCTGAATGGACGTCTTTTGGGGATATCGTATGGATCTTTCTCTCAGTATTAATCGAAGCACGGGCCTCAAGGGACTGACCTTTTGGGGCCAATGGGCGCTGGCACAGGCTTTCGTTGTGACGCTGCTGTTCATCCTCGCTGAACAGCACACCGGCACCGTCGCGTTCTACTACCGAATGTGCGCCACCCTCGCCGTCCTGGCGTCGGTGCCCGCTTACACATTCACGGGCGTTTACCGCAAACGCGACAACTACCTGACCGGCCTCGGCCGCTTGTTCATGGGCTGGTCGATGACCATGGCCGCGCTGGCGTGCATCGCGTTTGTCTGCCAGGCCGATGAGCTGTTTTCCCGTCAGGTGATTCTCAGCTGGGCGGTGTATGGCTTCCTCGGTCAGGCGTTCCTCTACGCGCCGCTGCATGCGTTTTCCAAGTACTACCAGCGTTCGCGTAAAAGCGAACACCGGACGTTGATCGTCGGTACTGGCGAATTGGCGTTGGGCCTGGCGAAAAAGCTCAGCCAACTGGAAAACCTGCCGCTGATCGGTCTGGTCAGCAACGGTGACAAACCGGTCCTCGCTTCCGACGCACCGCGTGTAGTAGGTGCTCAGGACGAGTTGCTCGAGCTGATCGAAGCCCACGACATTCGCCGCCTCTACATTACTCTGCCGCTGTGCGAAGCCGCGAAAATCGAAGCGATGTATGTCGACTTACTAGGGGCCAACGTCGATGTGGTGTGGGTGCCGGACTTGAACAGCCTGACCCTGCTCAATCATTCGGTGAAAGTCGTGGACGGCCTGCCGGCGATTTACCTCAACGAAAGCCCGCTGACCAGCCGCCCGACCGCTGCCCTGAGCAAGAGTCTGGTTGAGAAAACCGTGGCATTCCTGGCGATCATCGCGCTCAGTCCGCTGCTGTTGATCATCGCTCTGGCGGTGAAAATCAACTCGCCCGGCCCGGTATTTTTCAAGCAGGACCGCCATGGCTGGAACGGCAAGGTGATCAAGGTCTGGAAATTCCGCTCGATGCGTGTTCACGATGACCGTGAAGTGAAACAGGCCAGCCGTAATGACTCTCGCATCACCGCAGTAGGCCGTTTTATTCGCCGTACTTCGCTGGACGAGCTACCGCAGTTGTTCAACGTGTTGCAGGGGCACATGGCGCTGGTGGGGCCACGGCCGCATGCGGTGGCGCACAACAATTACTACTCGGGCAAGATCCTCGCTTACATGGCGCGTCACCGAATCAAACCGGGGATCACTGGCCTGGCACAGATCAGCGGCTGCCGGGGTGAGACCGACACCATCGACAAGATGCAGAAGCGTGTCGAGATCGACCTGCAGTACATCAACAGCTGGTCGTTGTGGCTGGATCTGAAGATCCTCGTTAAGACGCCGTTTACGTTGTTGTCGAAGGATATTTACTGAGGTTCAGCGCTTCAGATCACAAGGGGACGAAAGTCCCCTTTTTTGTGGGCGGGGTTTGGGTAACCGGTATTGCTCAACCACACAGGATCATTGTGGGAGCTGGCTTGCCAGCGATAGCGTTAGCCCAGGCAATGGAGTTGTGATTGAGCGGCCC